>CAMLRJ010000004.1 GCA_946482345.1 uncultured Cellvibrio sp. | reverse complement strand
AGCTTTGTGAGGGAGTTTTGAGCCATAACGTACTCCAGGGCGACTGAAAATACCCAGAATTCTAGCTCAGAATTTGTTTTTTTAACAGGGTTTTGCAAATAGGTGTTAAAAACTTGTCGTTTGGCCTTTTTAACACTCGATAGGCGGGTTTTAAGGTTCCAATGATGGCTCTTCAGGCTCGCAATACAGATAGTGCTTTGTGCGTTGTGATCTCAAGCCAACCAAGGCTTCCGCTATCATGTCGGCTGCTCCCTTGTTGACCATTAACGCTTCACCAGCGGCGTAAAACGCCGTTTGAAAGCCAAAACCTTCATAGAATTTTTCAAGATCCAATCCAGTCTCCTGCGGTGCTTCGATTCGCGCAAAAATGAGATCAATATCTGTCCGGGGCGATATGCGCTCACAATAGGCATTAACCAATTGCTTGCCCAACCCTTTACCCCTGCATGCTGAATCAACATGCAATACGTTTAACAGCCCTATGTTCGTATACCCAGCATTTTCGATAATGAGCTCAAGGTCACTCAGGACATCAACCGGAAACGCCGATGTTTCGTTGATCGTTAAGAACAATCTCGCAATGTCGTCATCCGTTTCGGTACGGTATGCAACAAGCTTTGATTTGCCTTCGTCAGCAATTTCCAGTGTTTTCACAATACGGTTACTCGTTAGCGATATTCAAAATATAGTCCCCATGACAGCGCTGAGGCTTGCAAAAACACACCAGGTGCTTTCCGCGCAACTCCCGTTTTATAAGTGACTTCAGCTTCTCATTGCCTTCTACGAGTGCCGAATATTTATCACATACATCGTCACGGGAACCATCTTTACCGATTACAAACGGATTGCCGTAGGGGGAGCCACGACCAATGTAAATCGCATCTGCCGGAGCACTATTGTGATACTTGTTGTGTACTTGAGGATTGCGCATCGTGTTTCACTACGTGTTCCATGACCGCTCTGGGCTTGCATCCCAGCGGCAGAAATCAATAAAGCTATCAAACCCATCGCCGTACTCCAAAAACCGTTCATAACGCTGCTGGCTTTTGGTCATAGGGCGAAGACTTCCCATTTCGCCGTACTCGACACGCCAAGTGGGATGACAAGGCGAAATACGCCCTGGCTTGTCGCTGTCAAAATTCACACCTATGTGATGCCCTCGATCTTCCGCGATTATTCCTGGTTTGCCATCTACAACCACGCGCCGCCCTATCTCAGCGGGCACATTGTAATGTTTGCGTACATAATCACAGCCGCTCATGACTCCTCCAACATTAAATTGCTACAAACGACACAGCCCACAACCATGGATTAGGCATTTCAGTTAACGATGCAGATCCATAGTGTGAGCGCCATTTTGATAAATACGAAAGCACAGGATCATCACTAAATGCCGGAAACAAATCAAAATTATCGGCATCAAGCTCAAAGTTACGAAACCCTATACCCGTTGCGTCGAGCCCCTCTGCAATCGCATCTTGCGGCAAAATTGCGCGCAATTGATGAATGCGAATTTCAGTAATTTCAAAACACCGTTTAGCGATCATAAAACGGTGCCCCGGCTGATACTCGCAATGCTTTGTATAACCGTCGGGACCACCAGGCTTACAACTAACCGTACACATCGAAGACGTACCCGGTTCAGGCCAAACATGATCACCATCGCAATAGGCCATTGCCATGACAAATCCAAGCGAGGTATACGTCCGTGAATCATTTCCCGGTTTTCGCAACTTACGGGGCTGTGGGTCGATTGGAAATCGAAACTGGGTTTTCGTCCCGTTCGCCACTCTATCCACATCACCACGAAATAATGGAATTTTATTGTGATGTTGAAATAGGCTTGCTACTGCTAATGCGCTCATGGAAATGCCCTTTGGCTAATTCTTGAATAAACACATGGTATTGAGCTCTGAGCGGATGATGCGACCAATACCGTATACTTCCAATGCATCGTAGGCCGCTGATAATTCTTCCCGCATTTTAACGGGCAACCAAGGTTGGTTGAGCAAGTCCGCAAGGGTAGTACCATTCCAGCGCGGATAGGTTCTTGACCAATGACCGTTATGAAATCTCTCAAAAAAGGTTTGGAGATTAAATGCCCGGTTTGTCTTTCCCCATTCATTAACTACATTAGCAAGCGCTACCAGAAAGCGTTCAGTTGCGTCCACTTTACTCTGATCGTCTACATCAAAAGCACTTGGGGTCGTGCGTATTTTCAATCGGAGCTCATCAACGAATTCATCACCTGTGAGCAATGGAGCCTCATCACCAGCAACCGACTCACCATGTTCAAGAAGCTCACGCAATTCACCTGCGGTGATAAGCACTGGTAGGTCGCTTGCCATGCTGCGAATGAAGTCAAATCCATCGCCTGACCATCGCCAAACCCTGCTTTCCTGCCTATGATCCTCTGCTTCTATCGGGTCGTCACTGGTTCCGCCAAAGTACCCTTTGAATTCAGAGATCAGCATATTTTCACGACGGAAGCGCTCAATATATGTCGCTTGGTCTTCACACGCTGCCCGTAAGTTGCGATTAGCTTTTTCCAAATACTCGCAACGCGCCGCTAATGATTCGGTGGAGCCTACAACCATTTTTATTTCAATTGGCTTTTGAGTGTTCATTGTCGCTATCTCCAATTTATCCGAGGAAAGGCTTATCAACTTCAAATAAGCCTTTCCAAATTTGTTTTTCCGAGAGCTTATAAATATCAATCCCCCGGTGGATTTTGAAATGTTCGATCACCTTCTGATTTCCACGGCGATACGCCGGAAGCTCCCACACTTTGAATGGGTAAAGCAACAGCACCACGACCATTAACGGAATCAGAATCCACATGACTACATCAGCAATCATTGTTATTGGCGACACAAAAGGTAATGAATCAATTTCTGACCGACCAATATTCAAATAAAACAACAGCAAAATAATTTCCAGTGAAGCTACAACAAGATTCATCATAATGCGGTGAATTCGCCCCTTCGCCTGCGCGTACACGAAAATAATTTCTTTATCTTCGTCGCACAGATCTTTTATTTGATCAAACGTCAATACCTTTAATGTCTGCATTCCGTTACACCATAATTTCGGTTAAATATTTAATAAGTATGTCTCGATCAGCAGGATCTATTTTCTGATCTGGATCACGCAAAACATCGCGTATAGCACTCTGCTGAAGTGTTTTTTCCTGCTTACACATTTCAGCACTATTGTTGGCAACCGCTCCAGCATCAGACTTATCACGATTACCACATGCAACATCAATTTTATTTCTCATCACCTCTAAGCCGACTTTTGCAGTCATGTACTTCAAAACCATGTAATGCCCTTGCAACGCTTGTTTAGCGTCTTCGCTTAATTCCCCGTCAACGATAGGCGCTGACGACGCAGTGCTTGCGACAGCAGACGCAGACACGTTCTGCTCTGAGCTCGCAACCGACGTTGAAGGCTTGCCGGATACCTCGACGCTTGGCACTTCAGAAGATTCCGGCTCAGACGGTCCTATACTTCGGCCCCCCATAAGAGACAGGATTTGTGTTGATCCAATGAGTACAACCACAACCGCAATAAGATGCTTATACATGTTCATGGCCTATTTACCCTCCCAGGGCTTTTCGTCATAAGTATGCGCTTTTAACGGTGAATTATCTGGCAACGGAGTCCGTGTTAGCGAATACGGCAAATATTTTTCCACTGCTGTTACTCGCTTTCTCATGCTTCGCGACAGTAAATAACAAACGCACCCAGCACCAAGCAACAACCAGGTGATTCCCATAGAAACCCTTCCTGCGGCTTGATACACCAATCCCGCCGCTTGTTGTTCTTCGACAAAACTTTTTACATTTTGTGATAAACGGGACGATACCGATGATTCCAACAAATAAAGGGTTTTTATATCGGGTGAGAACGACCATTTAGTTGTGTTTAATAGCACATCAACGTTTTTTACAAAAACACTGCTCAAATCGCTTGTTAAGCCCTGTTCCTGCTTTCTCTTTAAAAGCATTTGGCTTATCAAATAGGAAACGGCATCAGTCGAAGCGCCCTTTTTGGTGACTGAAGTTATCGTCTCACCTATGACTTCAATCTCATGATCACTGTGTATTTCATCGAAACCTTCAACCGCTTTAACAAATTCAATGCGTTCCGTTTCGCGATTCTCAAGATCATCATCGACGCCCATCACCGATGAAAAAATAGTGGCTCCACCAAAAAATGATATTCCGATAAATAATTGTGCAACGCTTGATGATCGATCCCTATCTTCCGCATACGATCTATACAAGCCATATATTGCACCAACACTTACCAATAACCCCAGAATCGGGAAAATGGTCCCAATCATTCCTGCTAGCTGAGAACCCATGGAATCGAATGCATCAGCCATATTACCCATTGCCCCTCCTCTGGGGATAACGGCATCCGAAAACTTGAAAAGAATTTCGTCCGGGATATGAATGCTTCTGATTTCCGTCGGTAATCCATACACAACTGATTTGATCAAGAAGGCAGCTAGGCCGAGGGCTGCTGTGATCGCACTACCAATCGCCGACTTTTTCCAGAATGAATGCAACCGACTTGCGCGAGAAAGCAACTCTCGCGCCTCTGTTTCGATGAGATCGCTGCCCGACAAGACAAGCTTGTTAGCATTGCTCTCTGCGGCAGCCGATGCGAGATCGGAAGCCACAGGTTTGTCCTTCGCATTAGTAGCCATTACGCCACCTCTTTGCCTTTAATACGAGCCAAACGGGTGTAAAGCTCTTGGCGCATGGTTGCAATTTCTTTTTCAGCGTCAGCGCGTTTTGCAGCACCCTCTTCGCGGATCTTGATAACTTCCTCTACGGTGGCTATCAAACTGTTCTGCACCTTCTGCAATGTTTCCACATCTATTGCCAGGCGTTGATTCGCTTTCGCGGCTTGCACCGAATTCTGGTGCAACAGCTTCGCATTACGCTCCAAAATTTCTTTCGTCGCGTTATCAATGTTATCCACCAATTCCACAGCGTTGCGCTGCTCATTGAGCGACAAAGCCAGCATGAATTGGTTTTTCCATGACGGCACCGTCACTTCACGAATCGTATGGAATTTATCGATCAACATTTTGTTGTTCGATTGGATCATGCGGATCATCGGCAAGCTTTGGACTGCGGACTGTTGCAACACCAGCAAGTCGCCCACACGCTTATCCAAATTTGAAATTAAACTTTCCAAATCTGACAGCTCCTGCGCCGCCAGCGCAGAACTATCACCTGACTCACGCATTAAAGTAGCTTTATTGCGCAACTCTTCTAAGCGATGTTTTCCTGCGGCAATGTGCAAACCCAGCAATCGATACTCTTCAACCACATGCACAAACATGTCTTCAAGAATGTTGTTTCGTGTAGCCAAACCCTTCTGGGATTCGTTGACTTCACCAACCAACGTTTCAATCTGCGTTTTGGTGGTTTGGAACTGGCTTTTAAAGCCATCAACTGACACAGAGAAACGGTCGATTAACGGCCCAATAATAGGAATGCGGGAACGGCGATCAGTGAGCGCGTTCATGTTTAGCTTACGCGCCACGACCACTACTTCTGTAAGCTTTGCGCCCGCCTCATTCAGATCGGAATTGCGCACCTGGTCAAGTAAACTGTCTGCGTACTTGGAAGTGTGTTCTGAAACTTCACGGCCAAATTCCGATACCGTCATGGGATTACGGTCGTCGATGCGGGCGGCAATCTCCATCACCTTCGGCGTATCTGCTTCGGTAATTTCTGCCAAGCCAAAAGTTTGCGCTGAAACTCCACGCTGATCTGTCGTCGCTAAATTATTCATAATAGTATTCCTAACCAATTAATAATGGTGTTGCGCAATTACGCAACGAATTTTTCACGTTTCGGCGATTTCGCTTTCACGCAATACACCGCCACCGCAACTGCACAACCAATCAAACCAAGAAAAGCACCTTCGGGATGACGCAACATGAAAAGCACACTGCCAATAACCACGGCACCAATAACTGTTTTGACTTCCACTGCTACTGCATTATTTGCAACTTTCATGTCACGCTCCTAAAAGTGAACTACTATTAATCCACCATCGCTTGCGAAAGACTCTTTATCAGGGCTTCATGTGCTTTGGTGGCTCTTTCAATCATGTCTGGATTCATATTCTTCGATGAAACCAAGGCGAGTGTGTGTTGTCTCCACACAGGAACCAGAATCGTGCAGGTCTCCTGAAACCTGTCTATCATGTCCACGCCATGCGCCTTCGTTAATTTCATTTGTTCAATCGACATCACATGGGATGTGACCAATGTTTCCAAATTTGCCAATTTGCGGCCAAATCGCTCGCGCGTGTTGTCGTAGTTAAGCGCACCGGATACCGGCAATCCCGCTGTGGGGTTTTCTTCCAGAAATTCGCGCCCTGCCTGAATGTGTGCTTCAAGTCGAAGCTGCTCATCGCGAAGATCGATTAACATCAATTCAATTGCAGAAATTGTATTTTTCACATGCTCTGCAATTTGCGCAGTTTTACTCAGTAATTCGTCGAGCTCACCGCGAGCAACTTGATAACGAACTTTCGCCTCAAGAGTCTTCCCGAGAAACTTGTCTAACCAGGAAGGCTTTTCTGAAATTTTGTGTGGATCGGCATCAGCTAATTTCGTGACCACTTGACGAATATGATCTGCCAATGCACTGACTGGCGATGACTCCATCAAATCGGAGACTGCATTGATCGCATGAGATCGCTCTTGGCTTACCCCAAATTCGCTAACCGACTTCGCATCGTTAAATAACGTTGCGATATGCGATTTTATTTGTGCAATTTCTTGACTCATTACTTTCTCCTGATCCTGGGCTTAATATAGGTTGCATTATGCAACCCGTCAAGCGCCGCGCAATATTTTTTTCACTGCATTTTTATTTAACAGCTTGCCCCAGTCCTTAATCGAAAAAACCGCATCGCTTTTTTCGATTACAACACCGTATTGCGCTTCAATTCCGGGAATGTCGCGATCAATACTGCCCTTGTTCCAACCGGTAAATTCTGCCAATGAAGTCAGGGTTGGTTTTTCAAGTTCGTCAATCGCAGCGATCAACACGAAGAGCCTGCGGGCATCGCCTTTGGGGTACTGAATAACGCCATGCGCGTTGCGGGGATAATCCTGTCGTGGATCGATAATCTCACCAGGGACTTTTTTCATAACGGAGCTCCAAAGGTTTTGAAGAGCATCCTTGGCCTCAGCGGCCAAGTCTGATGTCTGTTCAATAAGGGAATCGGAAATGAGTCCGATGTCGGTTGTTGGGTGGTGCAACGCTACCAGTTTACCCCTTTCGTCCACCAGTACGGGGGCATCGCCCATCACCAACCAAATAGCATCTGATACCTGTTGTCCAAGATCACGATCCCGGAGCACTTGGCTGGCCGCTGGTGCGGTTTTAAGGACGGCAAACCCCGCCGCCGCCAGCAGACGCTCCGCCTTTTGCTTACGCTTTTCCGAGCGCAGCTTGAGCGCTATCAAGGTCATCGCAACAACCATGATCAGAACAATCGCTAATGCGATAAAGGCAACAATTACTACATCGTTACTCTCTGTGGTGCCCATACCTAACAACCCCTCATTTAACGGTCCTGCGCAGCGCAGAGACCAACATGTCAACTTCAGCCGATTTGTTCCCAATGAACGGTTTATGTGAAATCCAGCGTGTATTAGGGGGAACACCCAATGCGCGCATTACTACCCCGGCTTCAGTCAACTCAACTAAACCCCAGCCTTCCGGTAATTTACTTTCTGGAATTACCCCGGAAGGCGCGAAATAAAACCGCCAGTCACCAACACCCATACCAGGGAGAAAACGAAACTCTTTTTTTCCATCGACCATAAAGTCCGCATAACTACATTTGCACTCAGCCAGCAAAGAGACACCGTTACGAAACGCCAATACATCAGGAATTTCACCGGTATCGGATACAGCTTTTAACTCCGTCAACACAACACTAAACCCAATAGATTTAGTCCACCGCGCCGCATGAACGACCAAATCATTGTGGGTCATTCGGCTCACCAGGTGCGGGCATATCCAGAATTGCTTCAATTTCAGCAATCGCCTCACGGCGCAATTTATCCGCAGACATTTGCTCGGCAACCTTTCCTACGCCAACCAATACTGATTCGGCATCCTTTCGCGTTTGCGTCAACCGCCGCAGCTCTTGGTGATAGCTTCCGATCACCTTTTCAATTTTTCCAATCGTTGTTTTGCTATCGTTATCAGATTTCATTACTAACCCATACGTTACTAATTATTTTTTCAGTGACTGACTTCGGTAGCTCGATAAACTGACAACCTTTTCGTGTTGCGATAAATACATCGTGACCATCACGAAGCTTGACTGACAGCCTGACAAGCCCCTGTTTTTCCATTGCTACCAGTGAGGAATAATCCTGTGAATCCGGCGCAGAAATCAGGTAGTTTTTATAACCCCACGCTGATCTAGCGGTGTGTGATTCGGTTGCCGTCATTCGACGCAACAAACCGCACCACGCATCGCCGGAAGAATTACTCAACCTGTTCGCTTGCATCGAGCATGTCCTGTTGCGCTTCTTTTGCTGCTGCATTACGCAACTTCTCTTCACGCTTACGATTCACATCCTCAACTTCTTGACTGGCCTTCATGAGCTGCATTAATGCAAATGCATCCACCTCGATTTTTTTACCTTTCAGTTCTTCCGGCTCTTTATCTTCAAAGCTTGCCAGCTCCTTCAAGGTTTTTTTATCAAGACTGGCAACAACACCACTAACAGATCCAACAACTGTCGTTAGCACTTTGGGTGGAAGAGAAACGCCTCGGGTTACTGCACGAGTCAGTTTTGCTTTACCGCTTTCTTTTGCAATCACATACAGTTGCTGCAAATAGTCGTAGGCATCATCTTTATGATCTCGCAATATTTCGATCACGGTATCCGCCGTCACCACACCACTGGTGATCATGTCGTGAATGCGGGTATCTGCATTCGCTAACAACAATAACTGCTCCACTCGTGCTTCTGTTAAACAAACTCCTTTCGCAATTCTCTCATTGGAGTAACCATCGTTTTTCAGGCGTAAACAGCCAGCCGCTTGTTTCAACGGGGAAATTCTTAACCCCCTTGCGCTACGCATCATGATTTCGGTCAGTGCGGCTACCGTCTGCCCTTTCACAGGCACAGCCGTAAGTTCAACATCAAAACCGCGAGACTGGGCCAGCAGGCCACCTCTTCGCCGCAAGTGACCCTCAATAGGGTATAGATAGCCATCCTCCTTAATCATCAACACCAAAGGTGGAACAAAGATCTTTTGGGCGTAAGCCTGTGCAAAATACTCAATCTGCTCAATGACCTCTGGATCACTGTAATCTCGCAGATTAAAACCCTCCTCCTCCTTGATTACACGCGGGTCCGTGATAACGAAGAAATCTTTCCGTCCAACTGGGATGTCGGGATTAGCCGCCATTGCCTTAAAGCTTGGCGCTGTGGGAAAAACAACTTCATTGTTTGGTTTACTTTTTTTAGTGGCCATTTTCGGATACCCTATCATAGTATTGGTGTTGACTTGACTATAGTATTGGTTGGTTCTGTGCTATAGTCAATACTATAGTCAAGTTTTTTTAAAGTAACTTTAATAGCCCGCGCAGCCTAAAAGCCGGTCAGCAGCATTACACCCTGCCCATGATCTGCTTACCTGCGGAGATAAAAACTATGGTTCAACCAGGCAACAAGAAAGCGTCAAAGTCTACAGAAAGTCTATCTCCAGACGACTTCCGCAACCTAATTTACGAAAAAGGCTGGAATTTTCGCACTCTGGCGGATCGCTGGGGTTTCACTGAAGGATATGTCGGAAAATTGGCTAAAAAGAAAGATAGGGGCAAGCACTTTGACGATGCAGTTATAGGTCTTCCTATAGTCAAGCATCACTATCAAGACTAGGCTATACATAGAGTACATCCTATAGTACAGTTTTTTACTCCATTTAATGAATACGAAAGGTGTTATTTATGCAAGTTCCTCTCGGAATCGATGCCAGCACGGCAAAGAACCCACCGCCCACCTCTGTGGTATGGGATAGCGATACGGCGGTCAACGGTCACTGCTTGATCATGGGCATGTCTGGTGCCGGTAAATCACATAATGCAAAGAAATTCATTCAGCATTGCATAGCGTCCAACCCCAGCAAAAAACTCAGGGTTCATGTGTTTGACTGCCATGGCGACCTGGATATGCCTGATGCAAGCACAGTCATGTTCTCCGAACAAACCGCCTATGGTTTGAATCCCCTGCGCGTAAATCCTGATCCGCATTTCGGTGGAACCCGAAAAGCAATCCAACAATTTTTATCAACACTAAATCGCTGTATGCGTGCGCTGGGCGGAAAGCAAGAAGCGTGCATCCGCAACATTCTGCAAGATGTTTACGCCCGCCATGGTTTCACCTCAGATCCCTCCACCTGGTATGTGGATGAATCGGCTACGCGCCTAGTCAGCGACGGAGCCGATGGCCGTTTGTATATCGACTGTCCAATTCATGAGAAGGATGAATTGAAAGCTCTTAATGTGGGCGCTGTTTACGACGGTGCGCAAAAATCCTGGTACGTTCCCATTGACCAGTATCAAGGCGCAGTGACGCGCTGGCCTCCGAAAATATTGTCTCGCTCACATCCGTCAATAGACGATGCACTCCGCTACGCTCGCCACATTTTACAAATGAGTTTTTTTGGAACGGGAGCAAAAGCAATTACCAATTTGGAAATTGCAAACAAAACAGCGCAAACTTATCAACGGAAATTGCTTGATGCATTAAAAAAACGTCAAGGCGGTTTTTCTGATGATGCACTTGAAAGTGATCTTGAAAAGGCCAAAGAAAAGACGATCTCGGCATTTACCGAATATGCTAACGCAATTACCACAGGTAGAGAGCTCGATGACTTAATTAAGTATTCAAGCACCGACGTACTAAAGTCGGTAATAGAGCGGCTTGAAAACTTGAGCTCAATAGGCATATTCAAACCTTCACAACCTCCCTTCGACCCGAGCGCTCCAATTTGGCGATACAATTTACGCGCCCTCTCGCTCGAAGAAAGAAAGCTGTTCGTACTATTTAAATTAGAAGATTTATTCTTGAAGGCTGTTGAACGTGGAGAAAGTCACGGCGAAATACTGGATATAATTTTTCTCGACGAAGCACATATTTATTCTGACGATGACCCTGAAAATCCGATCAATACAATTGCCAAGGAGGCTCGCAAGTTTGGCGTCGCATTAATTTGTGCTAGTCAAGCACCAACACATTTCAGTGATGATTTTATCACATCTGTTGCTACAAAAATTATTCTCGGCATCGATGAGAGTTTCTGGCGTTCCAGTGTAAACAAATTGATGATTGATTTGAAAGCACTTGAATGGATTAAGCTTCAACGCTCAATGCTGGTTCAAATAAAAACCAAAGGTGATACCAAGTCCAAATGGACATGGACACTTATTCCACACGAAAAGGCGGCGTAACTATGCAAGCAATCCCACGCGAAATTAAAAACGACGACGATCTCCTGCAAACTGAAAAAGCATTTGACGGAGCCATTGCCGACATCAACGATAAAGTAGCTTTTTTTGCAAAGTTTTTTTACGGCGAGTCAAAAATCGATTTGCACATCGTTGATCGTCTGCGGGATGCAATGGCAGATATGAATCAATGCCTACATATCGTCAGAACCGCTGAAGATCTTATGGTGAAATATATTAAATCGCCGGAAAAGTCAGCCTTGCTTCAACCGAAACTTTCCGAAGCAATAGAGCTTCACAAAAAAGGAGAGGAACATTTCAAAACCATTATCGCCTGGATACCTCAAATCAATACCAGACGCGGTGATGGTCGCGCTTAACCTAATGAGGTCGATATGATTATTTTAAGGAATCGTCAGGGGATTAAAAAACTGTCGCCAGCTTTCCACGAATGGCTCCAACATATTCAATTCCGAGATAGATTACCAAGAGGGAAGTCATTTCGTGGTGTCCGTACAGTTTTGGTTCATGATGAGTACGCCGAAATGTGTCCAAATGTTTGCGATGGCTTGGCTGCTGCGGGGGCTAAAGCGCGCAGCTTAGGTTTCACATTTGTCCCGTTTCAAAACGCTTCTTCACAACACACGGAAATATAAAGGGACAACCGGAAATGCAGATCAGACCTTTAACGTCGCCAATTAAATTCGAGCCATTATTGGGCTATATAATGATTGCTACGATGTTTATTATCGTGGCAGCAGCAACGGGACTCTTCTTATACGACCCCGCTGACATGGCTTACGCGATTTATAAAGGATATTACGCAACAACCGTATATCTATGGGGTTACTGGGCCTTTTGCTTGTTCTACTGGGGGAAACTTTGTAAACACTGGCTCCATTCCATCGCATTGGCTGTGTCCGCTATTTACTTCTGCTTTTCTTATCTTATTTGGGGAGTGTCCATTACTCCGCAGGTTATTTATTAGCAGACTGGGGCAACAAAACATGCAAACAATCGCAGCAATACCCGAGCCTGTTATAGCCACTCACAGCAATAACTTCAGCCGATGGATTCGCCATCACTCCCGCCGTTATCGGACGTCACCCCTATTTGCTGCCTACAGCGAATACTCGCACGTCGATGGCTCCAATGTACCCAGAGATCCCGCCAAAACCCAATGCAGTCATATCTACATCGGGTTTGGCGACCTTGATCAAGGGTATCTGCATGGCTCCAGGCTCTCTGAAATCATCTGCAATGGCAGCAAGGCGGGCACATGGGCATTTCCCCCTGCCTATCGCTTCCAAACGCTCCCAGGCTGGATGGAAGACTACAATGAGCAGGGTTTGTGCTGGCTTGACCCCGAACACCTTTTCTATCCTGAGCGGCTGATAAAGCGAGGTGATGGAGCCTGCCAGTGCCAAATATGCGGCAAATTTAAGACACGCCGCTAATATTTCGTTACGGTAACGCAATTAATGCTTGCTTATTTTCGTTTCTGTAACGAAAATAAGCGCATCATCAACGTTAATTGGGTGTACCATCATGAGAACCACAAAAAAGACTGCATGCGTCACCCTGTTAACCAGGGATGACTTTAGAAATTCTGTATTCTGTCGCGATGGACATAAATGTGTCTTCTGTGACAAGCCCGCCGTGGACGCTCATCACATCATTGAGCGCCGGATTTTTTCTGACGGAGGATACTATCTCGACAACGGTGCATCGGTTTGCAGTGAGCACCATATTCTCTGTGAACAAACAGTAATATCGGTTGAGGACGTTCGCGATGCCTGTGGAATCACTCGCATTGTAGTGCCATCACATCTTTACGCCGACCAGCCTTATGACAAGTGGGGCAATCCAGTATTGGCCAATGGCCAACGACTGAAGGGCGAGCTATTTTTTGATGAGAGTGTTCAAAAGGTTTTATCTGAAGGTGGAGTGCTTCATCTGTTTTCTGAGTGGGTGAAATATCCTCGCACGCATCACCTACCCTGGTCACAAGGGATGAATGACGATGACCGCATAATAAATTCGCTCGATGCTTTCATTGGACAGCGCGTAATTGTTACCGAAAAAATGGATGGAGAAAACACATCCCTTTATCGCAACTACACGCACGCACGAAGTGTTGACGGGCGCAGCCACTCCAGCAGAGATTGGGTGAAGCAATTTTGGAGTGGTATCAGTGCGGATATTCCCGAAGGATGGAGAATTTGCGGTGAAAATTTATTTGCAAAGCATTCAATTCACTACACTGCATTGAATACTTATTTCATGGGATTCTCACTCTGGAATGAGCGCAATCTTTGTTTGAGCTGGGATGAAACATTGGAATGGTTTTCTTTAATGAACATAACCCCAGTTCCTGTTTTATTCGACGGCATCTTCAATGAAGATATTATTAAATCCCTGTGGAATAGCAGTGATTGGTCTTCGCGCGAAGGCTATGTTGTTCGTGTCGCAGACGCCATACCCTACGCCGACTTCCGATACAAATTCGGCAAGTTCGTGCGCAAAGGGCACATCCAAACGATCAAGCATTGGATGTATGGACAACCCATTGAACGAAACTTGCTCGCTGAATCAGATCGATGAAAGACGATACCGCATAATTCGAGGGATAAATAAATGACAAACGACATTCATTCACACGATACTCTTTATGCTGATGCAGTATCAGCCGCAATTGCACACGGCACTGTCTCCATAGCTCATCTACAACGCAAGCTTGGCATTGGATATAACCGTGCAGCAAACCTTGTAGATGATATGGAGCGCAACCGCGTTGTATCAACTCCCGATCACAAAGGCCATCGAACCATTTTAGTCGCCGAGCAATGCGCACAATGACAACTAGCTCAAATACTAAAAAACGTGGACGTAAACCAAAGGATGGTGTCGCCAAGACAAGCACTCAGCGTGTGCAAGCGATTCGCGAGCGCGATGATTTTGCAATCAAGCGCGCAAGCACCGCAGAGGATTACCAGAAATTCACGACCCGCCTATTGCTGAAGGCTATGGAAGATGCGGTAAAAAACGGATACCAGAAATCTGCAAAAAAAATCGCAGCAGAGCTTATCAAACGTGCTGACCCCGATATTGTATTTGCTAACGCCCCAGCGAAAATAAAGGAGAACAAAGATGATCAATAAAGAAGGTTTTATTTTCGCTGGTATACTCGTGCCTGTAGGTGCCGACCATGAAATGGTGGTGGAGACTATGCGTGCAGCGTTGCCGCTCGATAAACGACACCTGGTGCAAACTGTTTACTTAGCACCAGGTGAAGAGAAATCACTGAGTATCACAGCAGAAAATGATCGACCAGAAGTCGATTTCAATTCACTTCTGACGTTTGATAGCGGCGATTACATTGCAAGAAAGCGACTGATCGATCTCATTGATGCTTTTGAAACGTTGATCGCAAAAAAAGACTCGATAAAGTGTAATTTAATGATTGACGATATTGCGAGGGATCTTGCTAAGTCTTCAGGTGACGCTTACCGTTTCTGCGTCCTCCGATTGAGAGGCCTGCTACCCAGTCCACCAATTTTAGAGCCATCACCAGAAAACATATTTGATTTTCATCGAATTGGAAAATCCGATGTGCAATCCGTAATTGGAGAAATCACACATCTACTCAACATGAGCACAGAAAGATCCTTAACAGACAGCGACTTTCACTCACGAAAGATCGCTCAAGCCTCTGCCGAGGCATACGCCGAATGCGTACTTCAATTAGGACTGATGATCTCCTGATATTTTTAGATTCGCATAAATCGAATACCTGAGCGCCCTACCGGCATAATATCTGGCACGCTGCAATTCCAACAACTCAAAGAATTCTGCATAAATTCTCTTTAGCTCGATTACTTCCGGCGAGTCAAAATCAGACTCCCCAGGAAGTGCATCATTACTGGCTACAAACTCCGCTGCATCAGGAAACGTCCGGGGAAGCATTTGCGCTTATCTCCTTAAAATAACGCAGTCGATATTCATCAATGATCGCGTCAAACTGGTGGTTAATGCGCTCTCTATCCGCACCCGACGTGTTCACACTCCCCTCAAGTCCAGTTACAGACCTTCCATCTTCAGCGCCATACACCAGGTAGTCATTACGGATCTCTTTAGCGGTGAGTCTATCGTGGACATAACAGGCCCCAGCACGCGCAAACAGCTCGATAGTCGTGGCCCAGTAGGGGTTGGTGCGGGTTTGATCAAACCCTTTTGCGTCGCGCAGGAAATCGGTTTCCTTGCGATTGACGCCGCCCACAAAAGAGGCGGGGAACGGCAGGTTAAGTTCCCGGCTAACATCTATCGTCACCAGGACAGAAAGATTATTCACCAGGTAGTTCAGATTGCCTTCTACAGGCTTCTTGGCCCCTTTAAACAGTTTTTCATGCGTACATTCACGCCTCAACGATTCGAGAATAAATTCTCTCTCGATCACCCTCGTGTCACTGGGGACTACACCGTCGGCATAGTAGCCACTGTCGAGGAATTGGGGATGGTCTTTGATGGTTTGCAACCGTTCCCGCGCTTTTTCGGCAAACACAATATAAGCGCGCTCGTAGAGCTCTTGCATTCGGCTTCCCAAGCGCTCTTTTACCTCTTTGGGTTGCTCGTATAACCAACCAACGACATTGGATTTACACGAAGCGATATTGCGCTCTGAGCGCTCCCAAAGTTCATCGGGTGTGTTATCGCGTAGCTTCATAGCAGCAACCAATCGGCCAACCGCGTTCGGCTTACCCTCATTTTGTTCCGTGGTATACCCTTTTTTCTGGCCTTCATGCCAGTCATAGGCATGAATCCATTCATGTGCCAGCGATCCAGCACCTTTCAACCTGGTTAGATTGATCACAAACCGACTTGGCTCAAAATGCGCGAGCGCAGCGGATTTCCCGCCGCTTCCACGCGATCCAAACGCAATTGCCAATGTATTTCCAAATGACAACGCCTTGGGTGGGAGATCCAGCGCTTCGGCAAGATCACAAAAGCTGTCAAACGCATAATTGAGGACCGCACCGCGTTCATCCTGTGGGAGCCAGTTACCAAACTCAACTGCGCGAAAACCAAAGTGCTCGCGGAGCTGGTCAGCGGTAATGTCCTTACCGCCACGCCAATCGTTACCAGAGCGCTGTACATGCTCCAAATGCGGCCTGTGCAGCAACCGATTGGTTTCGGCTTTCTCGGCGTTTTCCTCTTTTTCCTGTTCCGATTTTTGTTTCTTTTCTTTAATCAAATAGCCCCAATAATCCGTTCCAGGATCACGGCCAATTTTACTTTCCACGCTTTCACGGATCTTGACTGGCAAGTAGCCATATTGACCCATGTGGTGAATAATTTCAGACGCTTTGTGTCCCCATTGCACCTGTGTTTGGGTACTTCCGTAAACGGAGTTACTGTTGCCTTCCGCTCCAACTTCATGAATTTTTTTCATGGCCTCGTAGAGATCAGGCATGGTTTTTACAGTCGCCAAATTATCTCGAACTAACTCAATGGCATGAATGTATTTTGTTTCATCCGAAACTTGAGTCTCGTTATCATCAGACCCGTAATAGCGCCTATCCTCCCGATAGGGCCCGGTAGCCAACGTGTCCTTGATTTTTTTAATGACAAACGCCACATAAGGTTTTACTCCGGCATCTTTCATCGCCGGGTAATCAAGCGCTGGCCAAATGTTGGATTTGACAACCAACAACTCCCGCTCGACGGAATTCATACTTTCCAGATCGTCGAGCGTTAATGCACGACGTGCAAAGTCTTTCCGAGCACCGCCAATTTTTTCCCCGGAATCGACGTGTTTAAGTTTTGAATCCGGGGAATCCGGCGTTTCGTCTTTGATATGGGCTGCCAATGAATGCAGCTCTGACTTTGCCGTTTCCCTTGCGCTAACCTTGATTTGCTCGTTAACGTGCTCAATCATCGTTTTAAGCGGCGTAGCGACGCTAAGTGGATCATCGCCGGTGGTAAACGTCACCAACCTTGCAAAGCTGCTGATATGGACCTCGTTCCAGCTCGGAATAGGAACCAACCGGAATTCGTTGTCTTGCACCTTGCGCAGCTCGCTCCAATACGCATCGCCATCCACACGAAGAGAATTGAGATCACGAACAGGAGACGACGATGAAAAATAACTGGATTTATGCAACACCGCATCACATTCGCGAGCAAACCCAAGCGCCGTCTTTGTTAGCTGGTCTACATCAACCGGCACTACTTCATGCAGCCTGACAATTTCCTGGATGGTTTGCCGTGCGGTCGCTTCTAACCAAGTCAGCCCCCGCAAATAATTCACCATCAACCCATCAGGAGCAAATTTGCCGGGTGTAGCGGTTTGGAAGTTACCTGAATAGTAGTCAGATGGTGGGTACACCATGAGCTCCGGCATCTGCCGGAAATCGCGAAGGGCGATAATCTTTCGATTATCGGTCGCATGAAGAGGAAGTGAAAATGGTAGATCAACTCGTTTGAGTTGTTCCTCTGCATACCCGTCTTTTTTCGCGCTGGCGAGATCCGGGTAATACTCAATAAGCGCAGACTGACGATAACCCGCTTCAGACAGTGACGATGAAATAGTATTGGTCATTGCAATAAAGCGCCGCTTGGCATTTTGCTCTGACAATCCTTTCCGATAATCGTTTTCGCGATGCTCAAACAAGAGCTTACTTTTCGATGGTTCTTGGTCAAATTCACTGACAACGGGTGTGTACACATCCACGGCGTCATATGCCAAAACATCTTTGGCGAATTCAGTCCATGCAGCAACGTTTTCTGCCTCTAAAATCGGCTCGATAAAAACGTCTTGACGATTTAACGCTTTGTAGTCCGACTTATTTAGCTCGGGGCACAGTCTTTTCAACTCACCGAGCTTAAATTCACCGCGCGAACCAAAGTATCGCAACCAGGGATCAACGTTATAATCGGCATCCCGTGCCCAAATAAAATCGCTATTAAAACCCAGATCAGACAGAGTTTCTAACCACCGCTCTTTAACGTTTTCTACTTCAGGATATTGCGCGGAAAACTGTTTGATAAAAACGGGTTGGTCGTGAATATCCAGACACGCAACAGCCTGCGGCCTTGCATTGTTTGCTGGAATTATTCTGAGGGCTGCGCCGAACCGGGACAGGTCAATCCACTGGATTTTCGTTTGATCTACCATGATTAAAGATCTTCACCATCGCACATTGCAAACGGGAGATCTTCATATCGCGATAGCTCAGCGCAAAACGCTGTAATTGCGCAAAAAGTACCGCGCAACAAAATGCAATCAATTCCCGCGATAGATTGGTTACTGATGTCCCACCACGCCGAAAACATGCCTATGTGATGCTTTCGTTCATCATCGTTCAATCCAAACTCGATCAGCACCTGGTGCGGATGAAAGTCGCGAGACCTCGCTATAGACACTTTCAGATAATTAAATTCATTGGCGAATTCAACATACGAATCTTCTATCGCGAGACCATGTTTTTTTAACTCCGGCAGCACTCGATCAGCAACTAATTGCCGAATATCCTCCTGATACTCGGCGGGTGATCGAAACATTGCATTCGGATTGGATTTTCTATTGTTAGCCTGGGCCAGGTGCATCATTTGACTGCCCTTTATTAGAACGGAATGACTGCATAAACTCTTTAAGCGTCTCTTTGAGCTTTTCCATAATTTTCTGGATTGCTTCATTCAGTTTTTCAAACTGCGACGTTTCGTTACCCACGGCAGGAATACCTTTGGCAGCATTCAACATTCTGTCTTTACTGCCATCAACACGGCCTGCATTGGGATTGTTTTGTGAATCGGGATTTAACAACTCTTCCTGGCTGCGATCAAATTGGCGAGTCCAGGTTTCGAGTGCCTTATCCATTGATTTACGATGATTGGCCGCATGCGGGGAACCTTGAACTGCATCCGTGAATTTTTTATGCAGATCGGAAAATTCACCGTTAGGTTTCATTTTGTCCATGACATCCGCAACGGAAACACCCTGCTTTTCTGCGCGCTCTTCAATTTCTTTTCGTACTGCCGCTACTTTGTCAACTTTCCAAAACTGCTCAACTGACTCCAAATAGCTTTTCTCGGCACCCTCCAACTGATTCACGCGGTATTCAGACAAGCGAGGTAATACAACCGCATCTTCAAGGCGGGTTTCACCCGGTTTACTGCGTAATGATCCAGCAAGAGCGCCAACGCCTTTGCCAAGCTCCCCTAACACCGTTCCGCCGAGGTTGACAGTTTCCTTCACCAGGGATGACAAGCCTTCTCCAAGGGCTTGTCCACCACCGCGCGCCTCCATCTTCTGATGGGTCACGGTTTGAGTTTCACCCGGTTCACCAAGGCGATCACCGGCATTACTCAAAATTTGCTTCGCCTTCTCGATTTCTGCGGGCGACAACTTCCGGCCATTAGGTTGAGCTGATTCGTTTACCATGTCCGCAATATCAGCGAGCGACACAGGCTTATCGTCTTTGACTGGCTGCGCGCTGCTCTGCTCTTTTGCCAAGGCAGGCGATTCATAGCGCCATTCGCCACGCTCTTTATGCAAAATAATGTCTTGCTGAGCACCAGGATTAGCCGTCGTCATAACGCCTTCGAGTTTGTTATCCCAGAGTTGGCGGGTATAGCCTTTCTGATCGATGTAAAACACGAAATAGCTTTCGTTACCTGTCTCAGGGCTGCGCCCTTTACCGTGGGCCAGCAATGCGCCTTGGTGAGTTTCGGGTGTAATGTCGATAGCAGTTACATCAACAATTTTTGATTCATCAATTGGCTTTCTTGGTGTGTGCGCACGATTTTCTTCCGGCGATAAAACCTCAAACACATCGTCACTTGCCGCCAATGGCTCCGGTTTTTTTTCAGGCTCTTTTTTCGGCGCAAAATTAGGTATGCCAGAGAGCATGGGCTTGTCATCATCGTACTCGTTCATAGATGCACCTCTTGAGAAATTAGTGAATGTCGTTGCGTGATTTTTCAGAGAGTGCGCCCTGGTGCGCCTCTGTGGTTTCTGCCTTTATTCCCTTCATCTTCATGGACGAATAAACGGCAAGCAAAGCCTCTATGCGTTCTTTTTTCCGGTAGATCGCATCATCTAAGAAATTGGAAACTCCAGTTGCCTTCGCATAGTCAACCCACAGGGCTCGACTCGATACCTGTGTCAATTTGTTGTTCCATTCCGCATCACGAAAGCGGCGAACCGCTTCAGTGAGCATCATTTCGTTGACAGACATATTTTCATACGCGCCTGCCGGTGGCGTAGGCAAGGTTCCAAATCCATCGGTATCGGTAAGGAACTCAAGCTGGGTTTTCCCTGCGTGATTTGAGAGCGCCACCTTAATGTTCGCTGCTGTCACCTGAGCTGCATCAAGTCCAGCTCCCAGTGAAACGCCTCCCGTTGGAGGGGTGGCGATCATCAAATTGAATTGTGTTTTGGTATCGCCACCGATGATCGCGTCGCGTGATGGCTGCCCGTCATCGATGGGAAAGGATTGGCAAAAATAGGGTGAAGGGTCCGTTTTGTACCCCACATCATTATTAAATGCGTAAGGCAGTTGCCCTGGGTTGAATGCACCCGGTAACGCAGTTAACTCCTGTAACGAGGTCAGGCGGGTTAAATCCTTGGTAGCTACGGCATAGGTCACTTTTACATGTCCGCTGGCGACGCCAATTTGTTGCCCTGCTGTTACTGTTGGATTGGTGGAAATTGAAAATCCCACCACTTTTTCATAGGAAATAACATCGCCATTTCCCAGCCTGATCGAAATGACGTTGCCAGCCTCCCCTTTTGATCCCATGAAAACCACCTGCCCCGCCCCAGCGGCAAACAAGGGCTTCGCAGACCCGCCAGCAGAGAAGAGCAAACCGTCACCACCGCCCGCAGGATCGCCAAAGCGACCTACAACAAGGTTGTGCGATGTTGGTGACTGCAAGCAGCTCTGGGCATAAGCTTCAGCGCTCAATACAAGCAAGGATAGGATGGTTATCGCGATACGCTTAGTCATGGTAGCCCCGTTACTTGATTTGGCTTCCAGCAGCCTTTTGAGCAGCCCTGTCGCCACTGTTATTGCTCTGCATGGTCAACCCGGAAGATTGAACCTCCATTGATACCAGCGCGGCTAAATTGGCCTCCATACGCTCATACTGACGATATTCTTTTTCTTGCTGTGCAAGCGCCAAGGCTTTCATTTTCAGCAGCTCTACCATCATGCCTCGATTGTCCTGAGCTGACAGAACACGCGCCCAGTTATCGTACTCGGGCGTGTTGCCCGAATACCGTTTTACCTGGTTGTCAAAATGCACAGCCATTGGCAAATCGGTTTGATTGCCCGCCCCGGCGGCAACACCGGAATAATCCAATTGGATCTCTTTGAAGCTCGCAATAGCGGGCGACAACAAGGCATCCTTTTTTGCTTTATTGAGCGCATACGCGGCGGCGTCCGGTGATTTTGCAGCGGATGCAGGCACTGCCCCATCGGGCACACCGATAATGTTATTTACAAAAGCTACTTTAGCCGCATACAGATCCTCGCCCTCCATCGCAGGCTCGAATAACGTGGATACCGTCAGGTCTGCGCCAGGCAGCGTACCGATAGTGCTGCACATCCCGGAGCTGACCTGATCCTGAGTGCAGAACTTCGTTCGGTTCACCAGTAATGCCTTTTGAGCTTCCACAGGCTTATCGCTGTACACACCGGGAGCGGCGGCAACCTCGGCCAACATCCGCTTTTTGGTCTCCGTTGCCATTACTGCATCGCGATTAGCTATGCGCGAGCGCTCAGCATAAACAACGCATGGAGAGTAGCCTTGGCCAAACTCGCCACCAAAACTGACGCGGGCGTCTTTTACACGCTTTGTCTGCGACAGGGTTTTAACGGCATTCGCTGTTTGTTGATTTGACATCCGGGTAGTTTCTGCAATTTGGTTCGCAGCAACTGCTTTTTGTTTAGTTAATACCGCAAGAGCCGACAACTGCCGTTGTGTGTTGAATTCCAACTGGCTCGACAACGCCTGATCAACTGCATTCAGGCTCTGCTCAAGGGTTTGATTAGCGGTTTCAAATGCGGGCTGAACCATTGTTTCCTGATACTGTGGTGGACAGAATTGCGCAAAAGCCGCACCAGGCAGTAGCCACAACAAAACCGGTATTAATCTGTATGCCAATTTACGCATGCTTAGCCTCACTTGACTTGACGCGCGGCGGCGTTCTTGATGACTTTTTGATACTCGTTATCCAGATTCGAGGAAAACTGGGATGACTTAGCAACAACCAGTGCGGCTAGATTGGCTTCTAAACGTTGATTTTGCTTATAGCGCTCGTTGCGCATCCAAATCTCAAGCCCTTGCATCTTCGCCGTCTCAACCAGCAGGCCCCGCGTATCTTGGCGAGCCATAGCGCCAGACCAGGCTTCAGCCTCTTTACCCCCAAAATATTGATTAACGCGCAGCGACAACACCTCATTGGGTGATTTGCCGCCGAGGTTATCTTGTTGAGTGTTTGCCGCATCAATCATCGCCAAACTGTACGCAGGAATGGACAGCAAGGAATCCTTCTTATTTTTTTGCAATTGATAGGTCTCTCCGGCGACAGTACCGCCTACACCACTTGGCAGTAACTGGTCAGGTTGACCAAGAACATGCTGCATATACGCAGAGCGTGCTTCGCTTATCAGCGACCCCGCAGGTGCCGGTTCAAATAGCAAGGCCGCGTTGGTATCACCACCGGGTAATGTACTCACGGAGCAAAGCCCAGCATCATCTTCTGCCTGTGTACAAAACTTGTCTCGATGTGTTTCCAAACGCGCGCCCATAGCGTCTTTTACAGACGGAACCATTTTTCCCGGTGCCGCATCCAAACTCGACACCTTGGCCTTAGCCATCACAGGCTTGGTAGAAAATGCCAAATCGAGCGTTTTATTTTTTGCGTTGGTGCCACACGGATCGTAGCCTTGTCCAGTGAGCGGGCTGTACTTCATCACACTCGATGCCACCTGATCGCTACGCTGTTGCGCAACCAGCGCGTTGGTGTATTGCTGATGTGATTGACGTATCGTGTCTGATACCACGTTGGCCGACATCGCTTCCTGTTTGGTAGCAACGGCGATGGCTGAAATCACTTGTTCGTTTTTCGTCTGCAACTGTGTCGCAAACGATGTTCCGAACGCGCCAATTTTCGCGACGATATTGGTCGTCAACTGGGTAATTTGTTGGATGGTCCAGCCTTCCGCAGGACCAAAACCGTAAAGCGCTGCAAATGCCGTGGTGCTAATTGCACTCGACATTAAAAATGCAGCAATAATTTTCTTCTTAGGTTTCATGTTTTATTCCCCTGTAATAACCGGAGATCGCCGATCAACAATCTGGCCGATCAACGAGTTCGCGGCCATTGCGGATAGAGCTGTCATCGCAAGCTGCTGTGATTGCGATACCTCACATGCCGTACTAAAGCAGTCCGAAAGAGCATCTGCACGGGTATCCGTCAACATATTCACGTAGGCATAACCCGCCACCTCACCTTCCGGTGCCAACGTTTTTTCGGAAAACGCATTGGCGTAATTAATGTCCCAGCCTTGCAGACCATTTGCTTTTAACTCGCAAAGCCCCTGCTTGGCCTCGGATACCGTACAAAAATGCTCACGGCTCACATGTGCCTCCTGCAACGCCTTGGCTTTACTTCCTACGCGACTGGAGGCAAACGACTGCATCAATCTGCCGACATCCCGCTGTGACTGACTTGTCGCCTCCACAAAAAGCTTACCGTTACGCTGCGCCTCGCACTTGATGGTAATCGGCTGCCCAAGCACAGGATCAACATCGAGGGCAGCGCGAGTCACTCGATCAGACATCAGGATTGCGCCCGTCGCTGTCGCAAGTTGTTTTTTGGAATTAACCGCTGCATCGCCCATTTGGTTGGCCGACAATGCAGTTTGCTTGGTCACAACGGAATAGGCAGACGATTCGTCTTGCATCGATTTAAATAAGTTCACCACCGCTTCCCATGATTGCGCGTTCGCACTGAGCGGCAGCAGCAAAACCAGTATTGTTAGTAATCTCATCGCCCACCCCTTAATTGAAAATATTCAATATGCTGTTCGTCCAACTGGACTCACTTTCCGTGGGCGCTGGAGCGGCTGAATTTGAAGTCGGCGATAGCAATATCATGGACGGCGAAGCTGCCGACGCGGAGCATGACGGGCTGGAAGACAAGTTTGCCAAATTCTGTTGTAGGGTCGTCACCGACTGCTGCGCTGCATTCAATTGATTTTGAAGGCTAGCTGCTGCCATATCGACTGAATAGCAGTTGCCACCATTGGTATACATGGATGCGTGACAAGAATCCGCTGCGGCTTTAGCGCTATTGTATTGGTTGGTTAAACTTATAACCTGCTGTTGCTGCGCAAAAATATCGTGATTCAACGTAGAAATTTGCGCGCTGCAATTGCCAATAATTTGAGACGCATTGGAATTGGAATTTCCATTGCTAAATTCGGTTTGCTGGGAGTTGAACGGGTTGGTGCCCACGGTGTAATTATTACCGCCGCCGCCACCGGAATAAGATGCACCTAAATTAGGGTCAATCTGGCTCATGCCCGATTTAACCAGGTTATTGCTAAGCCCGTTTAAATCACCAATAGATCCATATCCGTTAACATTGGATATGGCTTGGTTCAGCGGATTTGTAACCATGCCTGTCACTTGCGTTGCCGCCGAACATATCTTTTTCTGCGCGTACTGCATCACTGCATCTTTTGCGGCATTTAAAATGCTCGACAACGAGGGTATCGAAAAACTCAAATCGAAAATGTTGCTTACGCCAGAAAAACAATCGTTCGCCACATCAAACAGTGTTTCGACGTTGGGTGTGGCTGAGGCCATTTCTGTATGGATCTGCATAGCAGTCCCGATGCTACTGCCAATGGTTCCAGCCGCACCATTCGCGCAGTTTTGCGCTTCGGACTTGATCGAGTTCGCAACGACCGAGCTTTGATTAGAAACCAGCGCGCTTTGCGCTAGTGTAAATTGAGAAAACAGCAGCGGAATCGCAACGATTACCGCCGCGACGATTTTACTTTTGTTACACATTGGCGTAAGTCCTCATGATGGCGGTAATGCGTTCCAGCCGCTTGCCAGAGAATAAATCCCCTAGCACTTTGGCTTTTGAAAGTGCCTCCAATCGCCGCTTAACCGCGATTAAAGCCACTGAATCGTCTGGCGACAGATCATCAAGATGTAAGGTGAACTGCTCCATAAACTCGGGGTTTTTCTCAGAAATGTGGCGGATCAAGTGGATGCATCGACTGGTCGTGAAATACGCCAGGATTTCCGAGAGTTGCCGGGGAACCCGGTGTAAAACGGTGACGCTGTTTTGTACCAGATCTTCCATTGCCCGCAATACTTCCTGAATTTCAATGCGGTTATCTGCATTGAATTCATCATAATCAACAGCCCATCGATCAACCCTGTCTAATGACAGGATGAAGTTCATCAGCATTGGGCTCCTGGTGCTTTTGGCAAAGGAGCTCAAGACTGCATGGGACTCCAGGCTAAACCGGTGATCCACGATAAAACCTCATAGTTGCAAACATAGTGACCTACAATTCTACACCATACCCATAGATAACACCTAAAAATTCATGGGCAAAAGTTCCGTTTTGTCAAATTTTTGTTATAAGGCTTTTTTAACTATGGTTCGTAATCGTCCCCTTCTTGTGAATGCTTTGCAGCATAGGCGGATTCCCTATTCGCCTTCAGCGTCTTAATGACTTCATGGTCCGGCGACGGCAGGTAAAATTTGCCCAAATGCCGCCCTCGCTCCAGCCTGTCCAGAACCAGGGGAAGCTCCTGTGCATCAAATTCCGCTGCCATGGTCTTTTTGTTTCCCGACAGCTTCAAACGCAAACTGCCCGCAGGGGTGTCTTTGCCGATGTCAAAAAGTGCGCCATCGGTCAACAAATTTCCTGACCGCTGCTTGCCTCCTGGGATCGACAACCGGAACCGATGGGCTCCTGATAGGTTTTCAATCACAATGCCTTCTCCTGGGTCCATCTGGGCAACACCACTGTCAAAAATCTTTAACGTGCCAGAGCGAACCCGTTCCTGATAATCACTGCGAGTTCGATTGAAAAATTCAGCAACATAATCGGCCATGTCCTGACCATTGAAGCCAATGGGGATCTCGCGCACCATTTCGGGCGTGACCTGGCTATGGAGAATCACCGCGCGGTTGCGGTTTCCTTCTTCATCGGTAAATAGAATTGGCGAACCCCAACGCTTCGTTGCCGCCAACTCAACTGCCCTGAATAGATTCCCTTGTAGTAACAATTGGCTTCGTGTGAGCTGACCTTCCGGCACATCGTCAAATTCGTCCAAGGTACGTTTGACCGTGGCCGAGTAGCCGCGAAGCGCAAGATTTTCCTTGTTGATTAGGCAATAGGCGTTGTCCTTGAGCTCCAGTCCCATCGAACGAAAGGTGGCAAGAGAATAATCTTTTAGCGTTTCCTCTCCGGGGATTGCGACTCGTGCGCTGTAGCGCGAAAGCAAATAGATTTCATCTTTTTCCCAAGGGAAATCTACCTCAGCAATTACGCCTGTAATTTCGCCTTTGATAGGATCGGTCAAAGTGACTTTGAGCCCTGGTTTAAAATGATCCAGATTGGATACAAGCCACAACACTTTTTCGTAAGCCGCCTTGGCACCTTGCACATCTTTGTTTTCAAGGATTTTTACTAAAGTGTCTTCGGATTTTTCGTATTTCTTTGGCAAATGCGAGCGCAGATATTTTTCTGCTCCACTTTTAATTGCCGTCATCAACGCTTCCGGCTTTCCCTTTTCATTGAGCGGGAATGTTTCGCGTTCCTTGAACGCTGAAAACTTCTCGATCCCTTGATCGATACGCGACAGCAGTTTGTCTGATCGCATCGGGTATATGGTTTGGGTGTATTCAACTCGAACCAACTTAACAGGCTCATCAAACGTGCTGCCGGTGAATTCGATAATGCCGCTTTCCAGTTGTTCTTCAGATACCTTTTTAGCGCCCCACTCATACACATCCACTTTAAATGGATTGATCCCCTGACGATCAAGTTCATTCACATAATCTTTAAACCGTGATGTCAGAGTAGTAATGATTTTTTCCTGTTCATGTACAGGAATCATCATCAACCGCCCCATCAATTTGTTAATGTACGGTGCCTCCTGGCTAAAACGTGACAATGAATCTTCGTCTGTTTCTGACGGCAACGTAATATCTAATGCATCAGCAATATTAGGGTTTTCAGTCAGCCATTGCAGCGCAATCCTATCACCAATCTCGTTCAACAAATCCAGGTCTTCGCCCTCGATATTGGCGTTATTCCTGTTGCTGGTTGTATTGGCAGACAACTTGCGCAACTTGGTATTGTGCATCATGGTAAGACGCAGTTCGGCAGGCAGTCCCGATTCTATATTGGTAATGATCGGTGTATTGACTTGATCTTTACGATTGACGCGCCCCATCCATTGCAAAAACTCAGCAATGTTGGCAGCTTTTTGCAGCACGATGAAATCCCGCTGACGTATATCGGAATCTTTGAAGCGGTCCGTTGAATGCAACGAAATACCTGTTGAGCCCGCACGGGTAATAACAATGGCTTCATACTTCCCGTTTTGGAAGCCTGCGACATTGGATACCGCATCGACTTTAGGGTGAAGCGCTAATCTCCATGAGTCCAATGAGTCGTCATCCGGGATCAACGATGCGGTTCTACCAGACACTTCAGTGGCTGGATAACCACGTCTTTCCAACTCGCGCTTAAACACATCTATCGGCGTCAACGGAAGATCGGGAAGCCCTTTAATCAGTTCGCGAACAAACTCTTCCCCTTCCGCATACTCTTCGCTCTCCGGCTTCGTGTAGGAAACATCGCCGTAGCGGCCCTGCACTTTTATCTTCCCAATACGATCCAGCATAATTTCAAGAAGCTCACGAAATTGCGGAGGGTTATCGAGCACCACCGAACGGATCGCTGTATTCACAGTGCGCGACAGCGTTTCAAATAGGTCTTTGTCTTCTTTCGATAATTTTCCGCCTTTCTCTGCCAGCTCTTCGAGTTGCGCTTCGTAGCTATCGACGCCTGCCCGTCTCGACACTACAAGTCGCAGCAAGCTCTCCCCAGTATTTTCTACAGCGACAACCGGTTTTCTCCCTTCATTAAGCGCTTGCAATGCAGCATCGACAGTCTCCTGGATTTTTAAACCGAGCAGGAATTGCCGATTTAACGCATACAAACGTGAACCGAAATTCATCGACGATGCTTGCATCCTCGCACCAGACCTATCGCTATGAGGAATTCCTTCGTAATCCTTCTCAAATATCTTATTCATTGATTTGACCTCCTTGCTTACATCACCCGCAAGGTAGGACATGTGCGATAATATTTGAGCCAGACTGTTGGCCATTTCGATATTGCGCTCAAGCGTTTCCGGCATTGGCATGCGTGTGTGAAACGTAAGCTTTGAAAAGTCGTGCTCCCGACGAATAATTACGCCATCGCGTGCCATGTTCGCAGAAATAGCTTCCTGTAAACTCTCGCCACCTGCTTTAAGCGTTTCGGGCAACTTCACCAAATCCACAGAGCGAGGAAACACCTTGCTATACAGAGCAAAGTTGGTGACTCCTTTTAACGGTGTTGCCGATGCGTAAATTGTTCCGCTGCTATTCACAACGGCTTGTGACACAGTAGCCGCCAGGTTAGATGCCCCAGCGGCCACATGGGATTCATCGAGCAATATCATTCCGTTATTCATTGCGATTTCAGTGAGCAACGCCGCCTTCGGATTTGTATGGTATGCCCGCATAAACTGCGAATAGGTCGCCATCACCAAATCAACGCTTTCGTCGATTTTGCCGGATTTCAATGCATCTGCGCGCTCTTTTGGACTTGTTGCTCGATAAAGAATTTCATCTTCGGTGCCGAACTTTTTAACACTGACACCCTCGTTGAATATGAACAGGTTTTTAAATAAATCCCTTGATTCGATGTCACTAATATCGCGGAAAATATCTGTGAACAGCTCAGGTTTTATCGTGAGGAAAATTGGCGTTTTGTCTTGTAGTTTTGCATAGCGAAGCATGGCTGCAACAAATCGCCCCTTGCCGATACCCGTTTGATCGGCATTGATAATGCCTCGCCCATCCTCAACAGATTTAATCGCGAGGCCAAGCGCATCTATTTGCTCAGGACTGAAGTATTGCGGTAATTCTGTTTGAGAGTATTGCAGTTTTTTTGCAACATATTCATCAATGGGACCGAACCGACTTTCAAGATCATTGAGCGCTGCATAAGTTGATCCCGCCATATTGATCGGAATCATCGTGCTCGGATCACCCGCCCTGGAGGCAGGCTGATAAGGCACTTGGAATTCGTTAATCTTGCGATCCTCAATGGCCCCAAGATCCGGGTAATCCGCAAGCACTTCTTTTGCGATTTTTTTGCCTTCCTCAATCGCTTTTTCAATAACATCGTAGTGTGTAACTGGCTGGTTAACTCTCTGCAAAAAGCCATCAAGTTCTTCTTGAGTGAGCGTAATATCACCGCGTTGCGCAGAGGCCAGTTGCTCTGATGCCAAATCGGTAACGCCGTAATTCAAATAAAGTAGCTTTTGTGCGCGCTCAGCAGGTTTTAACAATGACAACGATTGTCGTTCCTGCTCCCACTGCTCCTTCGTCATTTGCCATGGCTGTATATCCGACGCACCGGGAGCCACCTCTGGCGCTCCTGCTTTTTCGACAATCGCAGCACCGCCAATACCAACCACATTGATTGCACCAGGGCTCACGTCGGTTACTGACAGGCTTGCGTCATCATCATCGAAATTAATTTCCGGTGCAGGCTCCGGGTACATATCGATGACCCGTGATGACCAGTCCCACAACTCATCGTAATCGGTAATGATCTGTAGTCGTTCCGGCACCTCCGCTATTTCAGGAGAGGGCTTCTTGTCGCCGATCACCATCAATCGCACGTTATATCCAGCACCCTGCCGTGAATACAGCCGACCATCCGCCTCAACCAGTCCATATACCTCATAATGGTCGTAGACATAATTCAAAAATTTCTTGGCGCTATCTTTCACTGTTCCATCGGATTGCGCGGAGTCTGCGCCAAAAATAACTACCGCTCGGCCTTGGTCTTTTCTCGCTGCCAGTGCCTTCAAAATAATGTAGTGATCCAGCCTGCGCACACCTTTGAGAACATCGAAATCGCGAGGCTTATCCATAGAGCCAAATGGAGGATTCGCAATGGTGTAATCGAAGCCTTCCACATCAAATGCTGCGCGAAATGATGTGTCAGCCGCATCCCCGGATTTCACGATCACATTATCTTTATTGGCCAGCGCACCCAGGCGCTTATCATCAAGATCCATCCCGTACACCGTCATCGATGGCGGCGCAAGATTAACGAGCCCTCCATGTCCAATAGTCGGCTCCAACAGTGCCTTATTTTTAAGGTCATCTTTCCCAAAAAGAGTGCGCTGCAATACAACGGACATCGGCAAAGGCGTTGAGTATTGTTGCAGGTGGATGGACTCAGCAGTGCGCATGCGCGCAACGGGTAAGCCATAATAGACATTGTTCGCCAATTGAAATGCATTGGCATCAGGTGATTTAGCTCGTTTGGAAAACGATTGATAGGCAGCGGATTCGATGGCCTCCTGGAGGCGATGCAATTTTTCGTCATTAATCTCTTCACCCGAGAAAATGACCTTCGCAAATTTTTGAACATCTTTCCAGTTGGCCTTTTCGCCCTGGCGAATATTCCATAGAAAACCTTCAGCGCAATCCCTCAACGATTTTTCATTTTCTGCATGCAAAAACATGCCAGCACCTAATTCTTTTCCTTTACTACTTCCTTCTGCGATCACTTTTGATTCGCTCAGCCTGAAATAACGACCACCTGGTGATTCATAGACCGCTTTACCGTTCATATTGCGGCCTATATACATCGATTGGTTCACTACCGACTCAATGTTAGCACCAAATTTTTGATTAATTTTTTCTCGGAATATTTTTTCGATTTCTGAAAATTCTACGT
>CAMLRJ010000003.1 GCA_946482345.1 uncultured Cellvibrio sp. | reverse complement strand
ATATCCTGCGCGCGCTGCTCAAGTTGAAGCTTATGATGCACAGATGAAAACGCAACTGCGGCGACAACAGCCGAAATCAAGATAACTATGCTAAAAACGGCTGCTTTAAGCCAGCGGTCGCGGCTGATGTATGCTGCGAGATACCAGGGGAGCTTAGATTCCTTGAATAAGAGTCGATTTTGATACCACTGATCAACGCCTTCCTCGATCACAGCAGGCGATACATCCGCGCCTTCTTTGCGATAACCTGCTGCAATTTTTTCAATGAGTCTTGCTTTCTGTTCAGCCGTGTTCATGTAATCTTGAACGCGGTGACTTTCAAAACGTAATTTATCAACGATGCTCATTGCACCGACTTGATCAGTGATGGTGGGCGTCATAATTATTTGGCCTTGGTTACAAGCGCAACAAAGCGATCTTTTGCGGCGTTGGTTACGGATTCAATTTCATTGGCATTTGCGGTAGCTTCCTCACGGAGCTGCGCAACCAATGTATTCATGGATGATTGGTATTCAACTATCGCATCCGCTAACTTGCTGACGCTTTTAGCATCAATAGTCGCTCCATACCCAGCGCGTGCAGATGCCTCCAGTTGCTGTCCACCGAGATCGGCGAGCGCTTCAAGTGATTGGTTAACGCCTGCCTTCATGCTATCGAGGGCTTGAGTGGATTCTGCTAAACCTTGTGTGCTGGTGAAGGCAGCAGAAAGACCCGTGAATACCATTTCATTAGTCGAAAAGAATGAAACGCTTTGCTCATGTATCCGGCGTTTCATTGCGATGTTTTGCTGTAGTCGGGCAAAAATGATTTCTGAGGTGTTGTAGGCAACCTTGAGATTTTCTGCCAGATCCTTTGCAATTTGATAAACCGATTCTGCGGTTTGCACTTGGGCAATAAGCTGATCGCGGGCAAGCTCGAACGATGATTTTTCGGGCGCGCTTTGCGCTGTTGCGATGCGATCAGTTGCAGCCTGCAATTCAGTTTTTTTTGCTTCCCAAGCCGCAGTCGCTTTGTCAACAATTGAGTAGGCTGCTGATTCTGCTTCTTTGATTGAAAAGCGAAAGTCTTGATAAGCAGTGAGCACAAATTCCTCTGTGGAAATTTGCTCGCTGGTGCTTCTCATCACTGAAGCGAAAGTGGATTGTATTTTTTCAAAGCGCTCTGCAACGGTTCCCCGGCGCAATTCCATCCAGGATAACTTGGCTTTTTCTTTCCAGTCCAGTTTGCCATCATCCATCCATGAGACCATATCGCGGGTGTCATCGCGAATACTGTCAAATTCGCTGGAAATGGTAATGAAGCGTGAACCGATTTCTATTGAAGAAATCTTGGTACGAACAATTTCATTAAACGTGCTGCTTTGCTGCATGATTCTGGCAACAAGCAGTGCGTTGTCCGGGTCTACAGATTCAATGCGTTGAATCAGAGGCAGGACAGCATTGAGAGTGTCTGGTGTCGCAGGCTTCATAAGGCCAAGTTTTGAAAGTGCTGACATGGCTTTGTCGAAGTTGGTTGAAAGTGCGGTTGTATTCACAATAGATCCTCAATTAAAAAATGTTTTTAAAACCTTAGTTGAGCATAGGTATTGAATTCATTGCCCAAATTGCTAATCGTTTTCGTCCACGAAACGGGTGAGTTCTCCAAACAAAGGAATCTCAATCAATGGGTTTTCATTAGGTCTCGGGTTTTCCAATTTGCGTAGGATATTCAGAGCGAAGGTCAAAGCGTCTTCGCGTTTTATATATACGCGAAGAAAATCAGAATATTCAGATTTGCCATCGACGATGGTTTCCCCCTCGCCCTCAACAAAGCGGTGTTCGTTAATCTCGTTTGCACCCATGGCTATCTCTCTTTCAAGTAAAGTAGCTTTAGTAAACTGAAGTTTAACTATCGGGGGATACGATAGCAAGAGCTGATTCAACTAAAATAGTGGTTTTTGGCTTTCGTCGCAAAAATTCTCTGCGGCGTCAGTAGGGTACTTCGCAAGCATTTCCTGGCAAACGGCTAGATCAGGCACCTTGAACCTATACCATTCGTGCTTAATGCCATCCCGTTCTAGGCCGCTTAGAATTCCTCCGTAAGCGCCCTTGTCGTTTGTATAGTGGTGCCCGCCATTGAGATTTACAAAACGAACTATCGAAGATATATGTAATTCAGCACCCACTTTGTGACTGGCAATGAATTGCCAAGTCTTACCCATGGTGCGTTTAAAAGGGGTCATATAGCCGCCGACCTTACCGCTCGCCCCTGGTGTGGCGCAGCGCATATCAGCGCGAAGGTGAGCGATGATTTTATGGGCCGTCTTACGGCTACCGGGTTGGATCTTTGGTGCGATTTCTTCGAGGACACACCATTTGCGGCCCTGGTGTTCTATATCGATGGAGGACTCATTGTAGGGTCTTGATCCAGAGGCATCGTGTATAGAGACAACACCAATACGATAACGCTGTAGTAAATCCAGCTTTAATCCGCTGATTCGCGATTTAGCGCCAGCGACACACGCTACCATTAAGTGAGGTATCGCGAGCGGTTCTAAGTTGCGGTATGTACTCTGCTTTGCCTCTTCATAATCAAGATGCCAGCGCACGAGCTGTTCGATAACAGGAAATGTGAGCCCCATTTTTGCTTCTGCAACCAAACAGAGATTGTGCTTCGCACACACTAAGTCAGGTCTGCCTCCAAAAATTGGGATGACGACTTCAGGGTAAGTTTCCCAGCCTTTTGCTTGAAAATATTTTTGCGAAATCGCACCAATAGTTTCTTCATTGAGAACGTCTTTCATGATGAAAATGTAGGTTCCTGTTCAGCAAATCTATCTGCACGGTGGTATTTCATGGTATCCATCACCGGCATACCAATATTTAAAACCCTTATACGTCTTTGTATGTTCTGCTGTTCCGCACTTGCTGCATATCTTGCAGCGTGCAAGAGAGTCCCAACGGAAAGAATGTTGGTCCGTAGGATTCAATTTTCCACTTACACTGCTTTCTATTTCAGCGCGGTTTTCCATTGCTTATTAGGTCTTTGCGATGGACTTCATGTATAGCTCCCCACCAGGAGAAAACTCACCCGCTGGAGTAACCAATACCTTTAAAATCTTGCCGGTGATGGGTAGCTCAGTATCGTCATCCTGCTCAAGAGTGATGATAGATTTAACAACGCATTTTTTGTTTGCGCGAAACGCATAAGCTTTTGCTTGAGCAGATATTTTGGCAATGGCATCACGCATGCTCATATCGCCGCCCGCTGCTGGAATGTAAATTCCAGTTGCACCAGGATCTTGTTTAAAAAGGTCGCTAAGCGGTATTGATTCAAGCTCTATATATTTACTGCTTGAGATATTCATAATTTCTTAACTCTTCAGCGTTTAATATTTGTGGAGACAATGATTCATTCAGTGCCTCAGCCGCGATGCGCTTCCGTTCTTGCTCATTAGAGTAATCGTTAAACACAGCTAGCATCGCTTTTTTGAAAGCGAGCACCTGTTCTTGATCGTACCAATCATTGGGATATAAAAATGTGGGCATTTCGATGCTTATTGGCCCTACATTTTTCTTCAAAAAATCCGAAATAACCAGTGGATTTACTGCATCGAATGAAAGACGACCACCACGATAATCAACAACAAGAACTGACACACGGTATGGGCTATCATTCTCTGAATTGTGATGAAGATAGAAGGTTACAGCTCTTGCTTGCCTCAATATTTCTATTTCGGATAGTTGTTTATCGATTTCTGAGCTATAGAGTTTTGGAGGCAGGTGCAGAATGGGTTTGTCTGCCAACTTTTCTGGACAACCGTTTGATTTCTGATTAGCAATCCGCAGTTGCTCTTTGAGCTCATTTACATCAGATTGTAATTCTGCAATCGTTGCGCGATCACGACTATTAAACCCATCGGAACATGCCGTAACAATAAAACAGAGAGTGACTATTAAAGCTAATTTCATCGCAATGATTTCCTTGATTAAAAAGTAAAGTAAAACCCGCATTAAGCGGGTATTACCACGATCACTGTATTTACCATTGTCCCGGATTCCTTAAACGAACCATCCGGCAATTCCTCGAAACGCCCACCGCGAGCATATACAAGATCGCGGAAATCTGAAGTCAACCGATTTTCCCGGAAGACAACACCAGCACTCATGACTGCCACAAGCAATCCACCAGGCTTCAGAAATGCAAGAGCATGATTGACGTGTTTGATGTCTGACTGCTTTAAAAATGGAGGATTCATAATCACGCGATCATAGATTGGCGATGGTGCCATGGACAGAAAATCACATTCATCAACATTGAAATCCATGTCGCGAAGGTGATTCGCATTGCGCGGCATCAATTCAACACATTTCACGGACGCACCAGCTTCACGTATTGGAGCAGCAATCGCACCGCGACCAGCGCTTGGTTCAATACATTCCATACCTGGTTGTAGTTTCGCGTAGGCAATCAGTTTTTTAACGATTGCAGGCGGCGTTGGGAAATAATTGAATTCATCTTTTGGCAAATCGATGTTGCCAGTTAAGATGATTTGTTCGAGGCGCAATTCTGCATCGCCATTGAACACATGTGCTTTTGCCTTGCGGTTCCATTTGCCGCCAGCAGCTTGCAACACTTTGTCTACTTTTGTGTATAAGTTACGCTCCAGTTGCTCTGGCAACGCAACGTTGGGACCTGACACTTCAGATCTACTCAGGACAGCTAATACTTCGTTTGAAACCTTCACAAAAACCTCCAGCGGGATGAGAGAGATACGAATACGATTGCACCGGTGTGAAATCATCATAATATCGTATCCCCCGATACGCAAGAGGGGCGGAAAAAGAATTTAGTGTAAATGCCGATTCATAGCGCTTTGAAGCGTGTTAGCAACGCCGTTAAGAATAGGAGCCATATATTTACTGGAGAGGGAGCTATCAGTAATGGACCATTCGGGAAGCGCTATTTTATCGGTTATATTAAATCGCCCGTGTTGATCGTCTGGGGCAACGTTACAGAAAAAAAGAAACGACGCCGTTTCATTTTTATAGATCACACCCAGAAGATGATGAGACTCATCTTTGCCATCAATTTGCATAAACGAACCTTCACCGACTAACAGAATGAAAGATGCATATCTCTCTTTCAGAGATTCGATGATTTCAATCAGCAACGGATCAGCGTTCTCATGATAATCATAAATGGTAGCGCCAAGACCGACGACAACAACTGGATAAGAAACGCCATTCGAGTGAATAGAAAATGTTGATTCTAAATGCTCCTTTCTGGGGGCTGTTGATTTAATCTCTACATCCCAACCGAGATAGGTTTTTAACCCTTCGGCACAATCTGTTGGTGACACTGGACGATTGAGACGGAATGCATCTACAAAATCTTGGTCTGATAATTCATCCTCAAAAGAATCACCAGAAATGTCATAGTCCCGTCGTATGACGGCGGCACTTAATGTTGCCTTTAGCCGTTCGTTTTTTATCGTATGGATATAGGTAGTGTCTAAACTGACATCATCAAAAATAATGTCACCGTCTTCATCCTTAATCGAATTTAATTCTGGAAAATAATATATTCCATCTGCTATCCAAATGTACCTATTGCCATTGGATTCACCGGTTATAGTTTTTAAAATCACCGGAACCTGCTCAATTAATTCCTTGCCAATGTATGGCTCCGAATGCAAATCAACGTACTCATCAACGAGCTGTACCCGAATTTCACACAGTTCAAGCAATTCATCATCTGTTTTACCCGATCCCAAATTGAGAACCCAGGTTTCCCCAGCCCAGGTGAAGAATGTATTTTCAGTACCTTCGGTAAAAGGAAGTGGATTCCTTTGAATGCTAGCAACATTAAACCCGTGAGCACATGCATAGATCCCGTCAAGTTCCGCTTCATCGTCAGAGTAAGAAGATCCCAATACAGGGATGCTATTCATCAGCGCTTTTTGTATACCATCATCATGAACAAACCAATCATCTGAGTGCTCTTCAAACCCCGGCATATTTAGGATAATGACATCAGGTAACGGTTCGGTACGAAGGTACTCGCCCAAAAGTAATTTCTTGAATGAAACGATAACGTTTTTTGTGTCGGGAGCTTTCAGTAGGAATTCGTGATTAAAATCGTGCTGCATACAATCAGGTCCAACGAGGTCAACCGTGATGGAAATGTCTGGTCTGTCAAGCAGCATTGGCAATAACCGGTAGGCGTCACCATTATTGCCGCTATCGAGAAAATCTGAACCTGCAATGCATATTCGCAGATGATCTTTATTCAGAAGATGTGCGGCATTGTTGAGGATTTGTCGAGCCGCCAAAACAGGAGCCGCAAGTAACATTTTGCTTTGGCGATTGGTTAGGTTTGTTTTAAATAGTCGGTGCGCCTTTATTTCAGAGAATAGGTCGTTCCATTTTTCTATTTTTAGCAACTTCATTTTATACTCCAAGTCGTTTGGATGGGTTCTGTACTAAGCGATCACAATTAATTTAAAACTGTTGTGAATCGCGGGCGTTGTAAGATTTCACGATTTGTGTCGCTGTGGTCAGGTGGGGCGAACTGGGTGGAAGCGGTGTGTAAACGCCTAAGCGTTTTCCACGGCTTGTGCCCAGGGTGCCGCAGGCATCGTCCGCCTGTCCATCAGCGGGACGATGCTAGGGCTGGCACCGTTAAAATGGTTCCGGCAAGTAAATCTCGTGGGTGTCGCAACGAAATACCGGCGCTGTTTCATAGTTGCTCATGAAACGATGCGGGATCGTCGCCACAAACGCACGATTTGTATTTCTTGGTGGCGCGTCCAACACTACAGGATCAATCGAACCTGTAATGGAACCAGGGAGAGGGAATCGTACATCACAAATCCATATCCGACTGCGATCTGTTCTGGATCTTACCGCACGCCCTATGCCTTGACTCATCTTTCTGAGCGTATTTTTCAGGTTTTTACCTTGCAACACTTTATTAATTGCCTCGCGATCATAGCCGCGTGAAATTAGATCCAATCTCAGGATTTCATAATCGCCTTCTTGTAAGTTACCGAAGGGAATTTTGCTGATTACCAACTCGTTAACTAATCCCGGCAAGTTAACGCCTTCCCACGCTGAGGGCGATAGCAATATCGCACCAGGGGTCGCTTTATACTCGGTAAGCAACTGCGCGAGCTTGGTGCCCCGTTTATGGGTCAAAGGAGATAGATCGGCAATTAATTCAGCCAGTGAATGCGTGTCCTCAAATGAGGTAGTAAGCACGAGAGTACGGTTGCCGGTTGCGTGCGCTGCGCGAATAGCAGCGGCTGTGTACTTCAGCCACTCAGGATCACTTTCAGCCTCATTTTCGTCGGAGCTCATTCGGGGAGGGTTAGCACGGGGATCTGGTAATACAAACTCCATGTTGCCAAATAGTGAAGGTTCGTAAGACTTGAAAAGGTCTGAGCGAACCTGATAGTCAGATTTTGATTTACCGGGAGGTGCTGCGCGGAAAATGCCGAGGTCAGCCAGGAAGTCATCGAAAGATGAATCCTTAACAGCGCCTGTCGCACCGAGCGTTGCCGAGGTAAATAGAACTGCCTTTATGCTTCCTTCAGGCTGATCATTTTCAGCGTTGGCAGACATAAAATAATTGCGATAAATACGGCCTGCATTTCGTTCAGCAGAACAAATGCGAGGCAGTGAGCGGATTGGAGACCAGGTGAGCATGACTGCGGAATGCTGTGATGCGGAGGTTAGCTTGCTGCCAATTTTTTTCAGATCCAGCATTATGTTGTAAACACTTTCAAAAACATGCTGGTTCCCCACGATGTGGGAGGGTGAGCTTGCTTCCGCAGAAAGGCTTTTCTCCACCGCAGGCTCTAAAACCTGCAACAGTTTTTTAATGCGAACACTAATGTCGTTCGTAATTGATTTTGCTTGTGGAGTATTCAGCAATAACGATTGCACACCGTCTGGACGATAATTATCAATATCCGAAATGACGGTAAACAAATCGGTTACTTTGTCTGCAATATCGTCGTTGTCGATGGCGTCCGCAAAGTCGAGCAATTTTCGGGTGACTTTATGCATTGCCAAATCAGCGGATGTTATGCGTGCCGCGACATCCGCCATCCGATCCGCTTCATCACATACCAAAACTGATAATTTACGTTTGTCATCGTCCAAAGATTCGCCGCGACGAAACGCATGCGCAGCGAGAAGGGCATGGTTAACAACGATAACATCAGCATCTTTACTGAGCTGCACATCGCGATTGTAGGCAGGGTGTTCTTCTCCGGGGTCAACGGTTAATTGCGATACACTTATGCCCTCTGGCAAATTTTCGTAGAGGTTTTCACTCAGGAAGTCGTCGATAACGCAGGAGTTTATTGGTTTTCCGTCTTTGCCATTTTTTGATGCCCATTCGATAAGGGCTGCAAGAAAGGCAATTGCTTTTTCATGAGGGAGGGAATCGTCGGCTAATTTATCCTGCAAGACCTGACATGCCTCAACGGAGACATAAGCGGTGCGGCCAACGCGCCGTGCCACCTTCAATCGCACATGCGTTAGCGTGGCCACCCATTCAGCGACGGCGATTGCGTCTTCGCTAATGATTTGCGCCTGCAATAGGCGAGTGAAGGTGGAAACGCCAACGCGCTCGCCTGTCAATGCGGAATACAGCATTAGCGGCACCAGGTAGCCAATGGTTTTTCCTGTGCCGGTAGCCGCCTGCAATGCGTTCACCGCTGTGCGGGAGTCGGAGGGGAATAATCCCTCAGCGACCTGAAGCGCATAATGGTATTGGTTTTCGCTGTACTGAAAACCGGATGCCGCTGCCAAGCCCTTTTCACCCAGTATGGCCGTGATGTGAGTTTTGATAGTGTCGAGCATAGATAACCTCAAAAGCTGGGAAGTGTGAGGCCAAGGCCGTAGTTATTACCCCCAGCCCCTTGCGGCGCTGGCCCTGCAACTCGCTTGATGTGCAGCGTGTAACCCTGACCTGTTGATCCGCTTTGCATATACAAAAACAAAGGGCGGCGATCTTGGTTAACAGTGCGGTGTTGATGCTGCTGGACTCCGCGACGCGCGCAACGCGCTTGAAGTCTCGCTTGAAAACCTGGAGTATTTTTCTCCGTGTTTCTATCGCGGGCAAAATGATGATCGTGAACCGCGTGTGGCGGGATTTCCGACACCGGGTACAAGCGAACCAGCCCTCGCTCGATCATCGGTTGGCATGCTTGAACGTATCCGGTGAGCGATGCGGGTGATCCGAACACGCGAAATACAAAGCCGAAGCTGTTGTACTTTGCGTCAGGCCAGGATGCAGCCAGTTGTGATGATTGGCTGCGAATTGTCGTGTGGACCAAGTAGAGAAGTCGCCCATGCAGATCATTGGCAACCTCCGGCATCCTGATCACTACATCAAGATAGTGGGAGAATGCCATGTTATGCCTCGATCTCTGCATGAGGAATTGAAAAGTCGTATTGCCCCGATGCAAACCATTCATCAAAAGCGTTAACGGCATTTGTTAGCGCGTCGCCATTGATCTTCACTGGTGTTAGCGCTTCAAATTCGACGGTGCCAATAGCGGTGCGCGCAGCGCCGACTTCGTTGACTGTCCAGCTCCCTGAAACGAGGCCATTGCCGTTGGCGCGATGCGCACCAAGCACAGGGGATAGGGCAAACTGATTGAGCGCCTTCAAGAACAAGCCCAGCTCAACGTCGGTTGCGCGGTAAAGGGTAAAGCGCACCTCCAATGTTTCACCTTCAGGAATCGCTTGCCAGCCTGCCAGAGGCATTCCTACGGATACGTCTTCAGCGCCAGTCTCACCTTTTACGCTCGTGATTTGGGCCTTCAATGCGTCAATTTGAGCTTGCAGAGACGCTGATTTTTCTGCATCGGTTTTATGTTTTTTCAGGTCTTTTTCCAACGCTTTTACCTGAGTTTGCAATGCGGAACGGGATTTGTTGCCTTGGCTGCGGGCAATGAGGGAATCAAGGTCATCGTTAGTCAGGAATCGAGCCTGTTGCTTGTCACGGTAAATATCGTCCGAGCGAGCCCCGGAAAATTGCACAGGTTCACACGGAAGCTTAGTCACAGCATTTGATACCGATAGGTGGCCGGTGACAAAGCCAAGTACACCTGCGTCACCGGCACCAAAGAGCGACAACAGTGGATTGGCGCTGCGCCAGTGGTTTTCCATGGCCACGGTGGAGCGATCCATATCGCCGCTACCTTTGATTCCACCCAACGTCAAAAAATAATGCTGGTCCAGTGAAAATGGGGTGGGATTGCCTGTTTTTTCAATGACCAAGGTGCGGATGAGATCGCGAGCCGCGCGACGGAATGCACCACGAATCCCTGTCGCCGGGAAATACAAATGTTGGCCAGCGCTCTTTTTGAGCGTTGGAACTGGAATCGGCTTGCCGGAACCACCGCCTTTGTCATTCAGATCCTTGGAGCAGGTTGCCAATGGCTGAACTGCGGTAAACGTGCCGGTAAAGTCAAATGTACGCATAAAAAAGTCTCCGTTGGGTTTGGTGTAAATCAAATTCTTGGTATAAGATAGGCTTTGTTTTCCTATATTTCAATACACAGGTAATAAATATGAATGATATTGAATTTTGGCATGGCTGTATCGGCTCCCAGCTTGACAGCAGCTTGAGTGCTCAACAGTCTCCGGGTGCAATGATTCCGCACCGCACCCTGAAAGGGATAAAACCGCTTCGTATAGGGGCCATTGATGCGTTTTACTATGGCAGCGAAAAAGGATCGTTTGTTCTTGGTCGCCTGGAACTCCCCAACACGGATAGCACGCAATTTATAGGCACCGAAGATGTTTCTGCTCGTCGATACCTGGCGCGTTACTTGATCGAGGACGCCGAGGCACCGTTTATGTGTGGTGTTATTGGTAATGCAAGCCCTGTGTCATCGTTCAAGGTGACTCATGCAATTGCGCGATCAACATTTTGTGAAGCGGGTAAATCATTTCATTTTGATCTCGGCAAAGTACGTGAGGCTTATCAACTGTTATCGGCATTTGATTGGAAAAAAGAGGTTGCTTCATTGATTTATGCCGTGGAGACCTATCGCACGGAAAAAAATCAACGCGCGTTGAGGTGGATTAAAGCGAATGAAGCTATTCGCAAAGCGTCGCCTGATCTTCGTAGTGCGGTTAATCGTGCGGCAATAAAGCCTTTTTCCGGGGAATACACAATTTTATCCTGGGCTAACATCGAGGAAAAAAAATGAAACCATTTCAATTAACACTGACGCTGGCCACACCTTTCTCTTGTGACTACCCGATCACACTTGACGCAATTTTGTCGGCTGCAATATTTCGCCAGTGTGGCGCAAAAGAAAAAGAAACCATTCCGCTAATTCCACTCGCGCGCGAACACAATATTTTTCGTGCAAGCTCGCTGCATTATAACCGGCAGCAGTTTAGCCACACGACGGTTCCCCGCGTTATGAATTTGTTGGGTGAGTCGGATTTGTCTGTCCATGCATTCGCTCCGAATCGTAAGCGTGGAAATGCGTATATGGCCGTTGATAAAAAACGAGGTCAATACAAAACGAATATGGATAGCTTACCGGCGATAGAGGCGCAGGATGTGTACTTTTGGGGAGTAGGCGATGCCGATAGGGTGGTTTCGTTAATCCAGGATTACATACCAGGTATAGGCAAGCGCTCTAATGCAGGTGCTGGACAAATTGATAATGTTCAAGTAATTGCCACGGATGAGGATTATTCCTGGGTGACAAAAGCAGGTTTGCCCGCGCGTCCCTTGCCTGCAACCCTCTGGGCTCAGCTCAGCGAAACGACTTTGCAAACAATGCCTATGGCGGTCGATGTTCCGTATTGGTCAGGGGAGCAGGTGGAAGCGGTGTTTCCAACACAAGCAATTAACCCTCGATAAAATCGGTTCTTGTTAGTATCTGATTTCAAAGTGAAAAAATTTGCTCTCTACAAGCGTTGGTATTTATCGTTTAGCTGTGATTACACATTGATTTCATATGCATTTTCCCCTCAAATGCATAGTTAACCGCCGGTAGGCGGCTTTAAGACGGGCAAGCATCTTGTCTTTAAATTGACGACTGTTAACCGCCGGTAGGCGGCTTTAAGAATTACCGCTTATTGTTTCCGTCACCAATTCGCGTTAACCGCCGGGTAGGCGGTTTAGAGAAGCCAATCCTTAAAAGTTAGAAACTCAACGAAGTTACCCGCCGAGTAGGCGGTTTAGAGAGATGATGTCAATCCAATTTTTCTCATGAATTCGTTAACCGCCGAGTAGGCGGTTTAGAGAATGTACTTGCAAACCCCAAACGCTGCCCCGGCGTTAACCGCCGAGCAGGCGGTTTAGAGACTGGCGACTTTGTGGCGCTGGACTCTCGACCAGTTAACCGCCGAGTAGGTGGTTTAGAGATAATATCGATTTCCACGGATGTGTCGAGGGTTAACCGCCGAGTAGGCGGTTTAGAGATTTTCACCATTGCGATCATGCACAGAATAAACGTTAACCGCCGAGTAGGCGGCTTAAAGACAAAGCATCCGCAATAAATCGGGCGAGGTATAGTTAACCGCCGGGTATGCGGCTTGAAGAATAGTCGGTCAAGGAAACTTCCTTCTCCCGTTGTTAACCGCCGGGTATGCGGTTTATAGAGAGAAACTTCTTGCAACTGCAAATAATTTCGCGTTAACCGCCGAATAGGTGGTTTAGGGATACTTAGACAGTGAAGTAACAGATCTATCTGAGTTCACCGCCGGGTAGGTGGTTTATAGATGCAGGCGCCATCGCCAAAGTGTTGTAACTTGTTCACCGCCGCGCAGGCGGTTTAGAGAAACCATGTTTGGCAAATAGACCCCTCTTTGTGGTTCACCGCCGAGCAGGCGGTTTGCGGAGAAGAGTTCTTTAGAATATTTCAGTGCCTCCACCGAGTAGGTGTTCGTAGGATCATCACTGGAAACTCTACAGTAGTTTTCTTTATCCCGCTGAACAGGCGGCTTAATGAACTTGGACCCGCAAGTGAAAACTTTAAAGAAAGTTACCGCCGCGCAGGTGGATTAAAGACAGTCAGCGATAGCCACACCTCGCGTTTTAAAGTGAACCGCTGTGTAAGCGGTTTAGAGAATCCAACGCATATCGCGTCCTACTGAGCGAAAGTTAACCGCCGGGTAGGCGGTTTAAAGAATGCAATTTCGCACATATGCAGAGGATTCAACGTTCACCGCCGTTTAGGCGGCTTTTGGAGAAGAATTCTTGAGAATATTTTATGCTGCCACCGAGTAGGTGGCTTGTGGGATCATGATTGGAAGCTCCACAGTAATTTTGTACACACACCGTCGAACAGGCGGCTTAAAGATCCCAAAAACAAATTGGTGCTCGTCCGGTTGCAGTTCTATTCGCCGCCGTATAGGCGGTTTAGAGAGTCGAATTCAGAACTCAAGTAGATGACATAAAGTTAACCACCGAGTAGGCGGCTTAAAGATTTAAGTGATGGCGACAACGCCAATAATTCCAGTTAACCGCCGGGTAGGCGGTTTATAGGTGGCACAGGGGTAATGTTGAGCAACACGACCAGTTTACCGCCGTTAGGCGGATTGGAGGTACAAGGCGAATTACGATATTGACGCCAGGTATGTCCCCCGCCGGGTAGGCGGCTTATTGACTGACTCTTAATGCTGTTATGCGTGCATCGGATTAGGCCACCGTGTAGGTGGCTTGCAGACAAAGTATGTGCCCTGTATCGCTTCGATGTAAGGTTAGATGGAATCAAAACTCTGTTGATTTTTTACCGCCGCGAGGTGGTTTAAGGAGTACAATTATTCACACATGCCCATGGCACGCTCATACCGCTGTATAAGCGGCTGGCAGTTGTGTATTGAAGTATGCACCATGTACCGCTGGACAAGCGGCAGAACCCCCCAGCATCGTCCCGCTGATGGACAGGCGGACGATGCCTGCGGCACCCTGGGCATAAGCCGTGGAAAACGCTCTGGCGTTTACACACCGCTTCCACCCAGTTCGCCCCACCTGACCACAGCGAATGAGCCCGTGGAGACCACGAGACGGGGGCAGAATTAACAACAAAATACTGACCAGGTGCTGTACCTGGTTTTTTAACAATGTGCTATTGTAATGTACATTACAAACCAAATCTTGCGACCCAACCAGGGGGAGGGCTCTGTATGACCAGCACAGCAACCAATACGAATATTGATCCGAATGTAGTTGTGAACACCGCACTGATCGAGAAAGTGACCAGGCTTGAGCAGGAGGTGTTGGAGCTTCGATCCCAACTTGGTAAAGCACGCGATCACTCCATTGAAAGTCTGGGCTTTCTTCGCTTGCATCAGGCGATAGTTTTGTTTACCGGGGACGATATTGAGAAGTTCAATCACTCCATCGCGAGTGAACTTGGCAGTGATTATTTACACAATTTGCATCGCCATTTGTTTTGCCTGAGTGATGCGCCGTTAGACAAAAAAATAATTGAAACTTTTCGCACTTCATTGAAGGGTTGCAATGTTAAGTGGTGATTCGGAATCACTAAGTAAGTTGATTAACTCGGAATAATTTTATGCAAAATAAGTCAACAGAAAAATCTCTTGATCAAGATGACGTGATAACAAGCGGTGCGTTTAAGGGAACACCGACACGACAAATCTATGATGCACTGCAAACCGCTTACGATCATTTTAATCGTGAACTTTTTGCTGGGAAATTGCCGCCTGTTTTAATTGTTTTGCAGAGAAAAACGAAAACGATGGGATATGTTTCTGAGAAACGTTGGCAGAGCGCGAAGGGCGAACAATTAATTGATGAACTTGCAATTAATCCTGAATATTTTTTCGGACATCCACTATTGGAGGTGCTACAAACTTTGACGCATGAAATGGCACATTGTTGGCAAGCAAAATTTGGAAAACCTTCGAGAAGATGCTACCACAATCAGGAATGGGCGGACAAGATGGTAAGTCTTGGATTGGTGCCAACGGATACCGGCAGACCTGGTGGGCGCAGGACGGGACAATCGATGTCCGATATAGCGCTAATCGATGGTGCGTTTTTCATGTCTGCGCTGAGATTATTTTTTAAAGGGTTTTGTATTCCATGGCTTGATAGATTTCCGCAACCAGGAAGCGGGCAAATACATCTTGTTTATGATCGAAAAGGAAATCCAGTAAATTTTTACGGTCGTGCTGATATTGCATTAGTTACTCCTTTAGGAAAAGGCGCAATCGAAGGGTTACAAAATCAACCGCCCGCTGTTGTTTCCGCAAATCTTTCTGCGATGGCTACTCATACAATTACTGCACTTCAAGAATGCTTTCAACAGCAAGCTGAAGCTCATGTTTCTGAAGATGAAATGGAATTTCAAACAGATCGAGAGCTGGAAGCAAAAATATATAATGAACTCTGTGAAATGGCCTGTGATGAAGAAATCCATGTCCACGAAATTACCTATCAAGAAATATCGCTCATTCCCCCCGAAGTAAATTCACCGGGTGCAAAGAACCCGGATAAAGAATCGAAAAGTGGTGTGCGATTAAAATACAGTTGTGAATGCAATAATAATATTTGGGGAAAGGCGGGTCTTGATATTACGTGCAATGAATGCAATACCATTTTCAAAGTAGTTATCAAAATCAAAGACGATAAAGAAACTCTGGAAAGGAACGATGATATGGAAATGCCAGAAGGATTTCCGTATAGCATGGCTGAGCTGGAGGCTGCATTTGATGCGACGTTTAATAAGCAATAGCCGGAATTGTCGCTGCTGTTAATACAACAGCGACAATCTTTTATCTGCCGTGTTTCATTTTGAAATGTGGCGATACCTCTGCCACGGTTTGTGAAAAGGCTTTGAAGTATTCGTACTGCGTATTTATTACGAATTGTGTTTTCTGATTGGCGCTACTGAATCTGTGATCATGTAGATTGCACGCAACAAATTTAGAAATATTCCTCATGAAATGATTTCTGTCATTTAAATCGAGTGCTTCCGGTACATAGAACTCATCAGAATCCACAATAAAGAATTGACTGGATGCATATGAGCCCCACACTTTCTTGGACACATGCGTTAGATCTTGCGCGGTATTCAAATCGGTAATGATTGAAAGCGGCAGGCCAATAAAACCATCAATATTCATAAAATCTTGGCATGCAAAAACCACCTTCGCTTTTTCGTCGTCGTTTCGAGACGAATTAACCCGCCGCCTTAAAAACGCGCTGAGCGTTCGTGCAATGTTATCACTGCCCAAACCAACTTTTTGAAATTCATCTACGAGCATGTAGCCTAAGCGGGAGATAAATTCTTCGGGTAGCTTATCTTGGATGTCTAGCAGTAGATTTCCAAACCCCAGTTGATTAACTGTGTCCTCATGCTCCCTCCTGTATTCCTCGTGCATATAGTTCGCAAAAAACGACACATTCAGGATTACCATATCATTTAGAACTGATGGTACGTCGAATTTAATAATCTGTCCTTCGCGATTCACATGGATCGGAATGATAGTGGCCTTATCCAAAATCTCTTTCGGAATCTCTTTTGCTGAACCGCCTGCCGCACAATCGATGAAAATAGCGGTGGCTTTGCGATGTAATGCGTCGGCAATACAGTGAAAAAGAATAGTCGATTTACCCGTGCCGGGGCGCATGGCTAAAAGCGTAAAGTCGTAATCCTTTTTGTAGATAAATCGATATGTTGCCTGCTTAATTAAATCGGACTGTTGTTCTACGGAAGACTCTGTGAAAAAAGACGAAATTGAATCAGGCATTTGTGGTTGATTTAAAGCAGCAGAGTAATGATTCCAGTCTGGATGATTATGAATGGCTGCAATGCCTTCAAGAGCTTGTGCGCGCTTTATTGTGACACCAAGGTCTGTGAGGCGGTTTAACAAACGGGTAGCTTGGCGCTTGGCTTCTTTAAGCCTGGCCTCGTTGAGAGTAGTCATTTGATTCTCCAATAATCAGCAGCCGATGAAATACGGTTTGGAGCTCGCGTTACCAATTGCTGATTGTTGAATAATCAGAATGGTTAGAGTGTTTGAAATAACTCACCTTCGCCATCCGGTTTTACCCGGTGCGAGCTGCGGGTGGTGAAAACCCATGAGAGAAAGGTATAACAAAGAGTGGGTTTGTTCAAGCAAGAGAAAGGGGTTGATGCGTGGTAATACCACGCATCATTGCTACTCATCCATAGTGCAGTAAATCGGATTTGCATCCGGTTCTGCGATTTCTATTTCAGCGTCTTTTTGCTCGATGGCATTGGGGCAGTGGTAGACAGTTTTATAGCCGTCGCCGTACAGGTTTTCACCACAGGTTTTACAGGTTGGCATATAGAGTCCTCACGTAGATTGCTGGGGTAAATTAAATTGTTTGCGCACGTATCGTTGGTATCGCAATTGCCGACCAAAATGAGTGCGAATATAGCGCTCCATGCTGTCGGTATCGCCGGTTGTTATCCACTCATTAAGCCGATAGGGCAGATCCAGGTCGTAGGACTTGGGATGCAGGTAGTTTAGGAATGCGTGTCCTTTTGCAGTTAGGGCGTATTCCTGGCGTCCTTTGTCATCGCACGTAGCCTGCTCGATGAGTCCCCGCTGGTTGGCCTGATTTAGGATCTCCATTCGCGATGAGGGAGATCCAATCTCAATACGCTCAATACGGGCTGAGTTTGAGTATTTCCCGGTGCCTTTCCAATCCTGAAGCATTTGCAGCAAGGCGGCTTCTGACACCTGGTGCCAATTCTGGTGCTTCCCAATGTACCCAAGGAACGCCGTTACCATGAGCTCATATTTGGACACGATAGGGTCGCCTTTGACGCCGGTGAAGCTGCATAGCTCGGAATACACGACAGCCGCGTTGGAACTCCACCAAAAATCGAACAGGTACTTGCGTGTTTGCCGGTGTAGGGCAGGGGCGGCCCACTCCGACCAAGGACGGTTAGCCCTGGTCTCCCATTGTGCCCGGAGGTGGTCTGGATGGTACTGATACAGCTCCAGGGCATAGGCAGGAGGCTTACCCAGCCCATAGGGCTCGCACAGGCGCTCCAGGAGCTGATTGCCAGCAAAGACACCCCTACCATCGGGATCGACTGCCATAACGATTTCTGTGTACTGCGGGAGCTTTACTTGAATGGTTTTTACCAGGGCTTCTACGACAGCAAGGTCGTTCGTGGCGAAGTCTACATGGAATGACTTGAATAGCGTCGCGGCCAGAAGGTCTCTAGGCGCGTATTTCTTAATGGGGCCCGTAAAAGGGACTTGGGAAGGTTGCAGCCTCTCGATCTGATAGCGCCACAGGCCCATACCCAACGTGTATACGATGTCGGTGTCCTCTGGTAGTAGACCAGCATCTTTTAAACAGGCTGCAATCGATTTTTTTTCAGCAATCACTAAAATCATAATAACTCCGGTTCTCATTGTGATGAGCGATTTAGCGCAGCTTAGCTACGGACTGGTGGTTTAGTTTTGGGTTAAATCGGTTACGGCTTTTTCCTGTACAAATTATAATCGGCTCTTCGACGGATTAGCTACGAATAGATAAATGTTTATTTTTTATAAATCATATCTAAAGTGGTTCTATTCGGTGGTTCCAGGGCTTCAAATTGTCGCGTTTCTGAACTCCAAAAATAGCGGATGTACCAAACGTCCCTTATTTTTGCTGTAGCAGAGCAGTACAACTCGGGAAATCCGGGAGGCGTGTCGGTAGCGCGTGGGACGCCACATTGTTGCATCAATAACCAGTCGCAGGACTCAGGATTTAATGCGGAAAATCCATAGGCAGAGTGCGCAACTATAATTAAAGCGATTTTTCCATCCTTTGCGAGAGAATATAACTCGGCAAACCACTGGTGCTTAATAAAACTCCACGTATTCAAAATGACAATCGGTTTGTGAGCTAATGATTCATACATTGATTTTTTCAGGAGAGTTAAAAGTTCATAGATGTCATTCGATACAATCTCTCTATGTTCATCAGAGAGTTTATCCCATCCTATTCCACCCAGACTTATATAAGCGTTGTTAGACAAAAAACGCTCCAGCACCAAAAAGTGCTGTTGGACAGTAGAAGGTTGCTCCGTCGCAAGAGTAAGGTAAGGACTTTTTGTATCCGCAAAGCTTTTTGTATCTGCAAAGTCTGCCCTTGCAGCGAGCGTTGGAGATATAAAAGATTGGAAGACGCCTCTGGTTCCGAGAAATTTACTTCGCACAATATATTCCGTACCATAAATGTAATCAGCGTCTACATTAAGACGAATAATAGGTCCTTTCCATTGTTGGAGTAACTGTGAAAGGATAAATGACGCCCAGAATTCATCACGCCCAGATCCACAGCCTCCGACAACACACAGAACGTCTTTGACAGGAGATTTGCACTCCTTCTTGAATGGAATTAGATGGCCGAAAATTCCATTTCTCTTAATCACACCAAAATGTAATTGTGTAGCACTCGCAATAGACGCATCTTTATTCATTGATGAGCACCATCACTCAGGTTTGCTTAAGTCGGGGATCGGACGCTCGCCAAATTTCGCAAATCGTCCAAACGGAAATGGAAAGGTATCAGGGAAGGTGACTTGTCGGAAAAACATTTCCACATCCTCACCTAGCAGCGTTCGCTTGGTTAATAGTGTGTCGGTAAGCGCTTTAAATACATCCGCATTCATTTGGAAAAACAAACGCAGCAGTTCAACCTGGTGCGATCTAAGAGTAAGCAGCTTATCTTCGTTTTGATCTACCTCAATTTTATTTTGTGGTGGATTGTAAAACACTCCACCGTAAAGATTGGATAGGTAGCTGGAGGCAATACAAAGCCAGTGTGCGTTGTCGTTACCGCTCCCCAGGGTTGCCTTGCCATCATGGAGGGTTTCTTCTCCTATTTTTCCGGCCAGCAGAACCAGCATATCCCACTCGGCAAACTCTTTTTCGCTAAGTTGATGATCGAGCTGTACACGACTGACGTAACCGAGCGGCGAATGACCGTCGGGATCGTCATTGATGACAACTTTAAATCCTGAAGGCAATGCGCCTAACGCTGAATATATTAGCGCGTGCGCCGCTTCATGAGCCGCTATGTAGCGGCTGTCCCTCTCTGTGATTTTTAATGGTTTGGATAATATTGCAGCCCCTATAGGTCTGGCAGAGACGCTGCCACTAAAGGCTACGCTGTGGCTCCAAGTAGCAGGCCGTTTCAAAGCGACTGCGGTAAGCCATGCTATGAAGGATGCAGTCGCAGAAGCAATCGAAACTTCAGGATTTGCTAGCACAGCCTTATAAATAGAGTCACCATAAACACCAATCACATACACGGCGATACAGTAGAAAAATACGCCTATAAGAACACGTTGCACTTGGTCTACGATGAATTTCATTTTCTCGAAAATGGTTATCGTTGGATCATAAGATGGATAGTTCAAGGTTCCAACATACAGAGGTATTAACGCAACCATGAGCCCAATATACTCAAATATTCTCAGTGTATATTGAACAATAACCTCTGTTGGCTCTCCGCGTTTTGTGTAAAAAACTATCGAAGTAAGAATAATGCCAAGTGCAAGTAGCCAGCGCGGCCAGCTTACGATTATGCTCAACGCATGAATCGCTCTAATGATCACATTTTGATAGATAGATTTCATTACTGGCTCCGTTTGAGAAAAAGATTGCCGTTTCCGTCGCAGGTATATTCACAAGGCGGGACATCTTCTTTCGCTACATCATTCAGTAAACACCCGGTGAAAAAACCTGGTGATTCAACCTTTGCGCACAAAGTGCAAATTGCATCTGGTTTTGAATGAGCAATCAAAAGTGTTGGTGTTCCGTGTTCTGATTTAATGCCACCGAACGGTTGAGAAAATAGTCGCTGATAAAAAAGTGTTCTTCCTTCAATCGCATCATAAAGGTCAAACATCGTCATGCTGAGGAACGGGGCTTTAATATTTGCAGCTAATAGCCACCGATAGTATCCGGGTTCACAGAAAGGGTCGATAAACCCCAAAAATCTGTCAGAAAATAGTTCTATATCTGAGAATGAGCGAATCCGATCAAGGCGAGCTCCAAGCATCCAAGGCAGCCAACGAGGATCGGCTTTTCCATCAACGTAGTAACCAGATTCGCAAACGATGGGGCAGAAAGGACTACTCGCGTTATCTTGTGATTTAGCACCAAATAAATTAGTGATGCCTGCTTTCACGGAATTTATGACGTTCACACATGTTTGCAGCATATTTATGTCCTCATTTCGATTCACGTTGAACGGCAATTAGAGAATTTACTATTGATGTAATATCAGCACCGTATCGAATATTGGCAGCACTTGCCTTAATTTCATTCTTTGCCAATCCTGTTAATGCTGAAAGGTGTTCCAATGTGTATGGTTCGCCCCTGAAGTAATATTTTTTGTCGATAACGGGTGTTATATCAGCGCCAGGTTTGTACCCTCTAATTTTGGAGTAAATTTTCGCGGTGCTTTGTTGTAGAATTTCTGCAATTTCATCAATCGAATATTCGCAGTCTTGGTATGTAAAGTTTTTGTTAAAATTGAACACTCGTATATTTTTATTTCTGCCGACATGAGTAACCTGTATATCAGTAGATTTTAATGCCGAGGCTACCTTATATAAATACAAGGCGCACTCATTTAAATGCTCAATTTCGTCTTCATTAAACATCTTATGGAAGTCATCAAATGACCGAGTAACGTCATCGCCTGGATTAATGTTTTTCGCTTCGATTATTTGCTGAGTTGTATTTGGGGATATGTCAAAAATATATGACAGCATGTATGAAGGATAATAATGTCCATTATATTTATATACAGGCTCCAGAACGCCGCCAACGTTAACATGTGTACCTTCTGTACTTTGTAAATGATTACGTTTAACCATAGACAGGCGGTTATGCCTATCGGCTACTTTCTTATAGTGAATGTCTCCCGGCTCATCAGATAGAATCTTGGTGATAATTTGGTGACGCAATCTAAATGTTTTCAGTTTTTCGCTCTTGGATGCAAGCGGAAGTCGTGGTTCGCTGACGATATTGGCATTGGATTTTTCATCTGGCTTAATTATCGAGTAACCATGTTCTTCTAACAGCTTTACTGCCTCTTCAATTCGAGAAGCTGCCAATGGATCATTGTATTTAATTGCGGCGCTACTTAACCATTTTCGTAGTCGCTTGATTGCATATCCAGTCAGAAAGCTATTCTTTCCATGGCCCACAATTAGTGAAGCGTTTTTGCTTATGAGTTCCTTGGCAAGATTAATATCTTTGTTAACCAGCAAATTATCGTTTTTCTCATAGCCGAAAATTAGTGCTGTTAATTCTTCCGTTGGTTGACCTTTTGTAGAGAGACGATCAATATCCATCGTTCGCTGTGGATCTTCTGTAAGTTCAATCAGAGTAGTAAAGCGGCTCCCAATTTCGACACCCGTATCTCGTAAAAAAGCGAGTATGCGCAATACATCATAGATGGTCATTGGGTAAAGCTCTTTGGACCATAAAGAGGCAGGCGCTGGTTCCTGTAAGGCGAGTTCAGAGCCTTTGGTTTGATCAGGCGAATTAATTACGCTCTCAACCAATTCCATTAATTCGGTGACTGCTGCGTCCTGTGTCATGCTTCTCTCTATTAAAGTAGCTTTTCTACGCAATGTGAAAAGGTGGTTTTTATCTTTGATAAATCATGTTTAGCGCAGAATGCCCGCATCGAAAGCGTTGCCCAATTGTTCGTCACTGGGGCAGAAGCCGCAATTGGTAAAAAATGCCTTGGCAGCATTAATTGACTGTGTTTTTTGTTGAAGTCGAAGTTCTTGGCATTTAGGAGATAAGTAACTTAATAACTGTAAATCCTCTTCTCTCCCCAATATTGGTTTAGCGAAAGCACAGGCTGATGTGGCGGCTTCCATTTCCAGATAGGGCTTTCGGTTAGGATAAGCTGTATGTTCCGGTTGTGGAGAAAACTGCGGCTTGTTTGCTTGTTTTTCCCGGATCTTATCGATGTTTTGCCAAACACGCTTGAGTTCAGTTTCACCGGCGAGATCCATATCAATGTTGTTTGCTCTGCATAGCGCGGCCAGCGTAACCAATACCCCACCTACTTCTTGCGATGGTTCGCCTATTGGACGATTAAACACATAATCAACGAGCTTGAGAACTTCTTCTTTGGTGCAGCCGAGAGATTGCACGGCCTCCAAGCTTTCTTCTGTGAACCGATGTAGCCGTTCTGTTTTGTCATCGGCAATTTTTTCCCCAAAACACGCGAGCAACCATTCACCGACGCGGATTAGAAATGATTTTTGCTTGTTCATAATGAGTTGTCTCGAAATATTTTTACTGAGGTGTTTCAATGTTGTCTTGCTGCATTGCTTTGAATAAGGCATGCAACGCTTTTCCGGTATGAGGGCTTTGTGTTCCTGACAAACAAAACTGTACAGCTTTTGTAGTAGCTCTGTGATCGACGGGAAGAATGGAAACAATAATATCTCCGTCATCTTCTTTAATGAGTTGCAATTTATACCCGTCGCGCATATCGCATACACGCTCAACAATTGAATTATCTTCTGTAGACATAAATGGCCCCAGCTAAAGTAGCTTTAACTTACCTACGCGGCTTCGCGTTTTTCCCACGACACCGGCATGAATATTTCTTGTCCACGCAATTCGGATTTTATGAACACATAGGCTCCTTTACCCATGGTTCCAAATAATCCATAAGATGCCCAATTACATTTTTCAGAGGCGTTGCATTTATTTGGATCTGAAGAAATTTGATTGCAGCTAGGGCAGCGGAATTCACGCTTGCCGATGGCTGCTTGAGCTTGTGGAATATCATCGAAGACTCGCACAGAGTCCCCCTTAATTTCTGGCTGATTGCAGTCCTGGTAATAATTCATGTACCAGTAATCACGATGCGATTCCCAAGTATCGAGAATGTCAATTGCATTAAGGCCAGTCTTATCAGCGTAGTGTTGCGCTCGATCAACAATCCATTGCAGCTTTTTGCGATAGTCGTGCATGCGTGGTGAACGCTGTTCATCATGCTCAATCGCTGAGATCAGCTTTTTGTAGCCAGTGCTTTCCGTTATGCTCATTTGGTTGCCGCCTGTTTTTGTGTGTTTTCACGAATCCATTTTTCAACTCGATCTGCAACTGCGAGATAAGTAGGGGTCGGATCACCTCTAATTTCCTGACCAGGAACATAAGCGGCCCAAATTGCATTTCGTAGTGGTAGGGGGAGCTTAAACCAATGTGTTTTGCAGCCCCACATCGCTGGCGGTACTTGCTTGTTGCAGCCAGGCCAGTGACAGGTGTGATCGCGGGTTTGAGTTTGCGAGCGCACGTAGTTTGCTTTTTCAGTTTTGGAATTGTTCAACGATATGAACTCCATTCGTCTTCACCGGGAGGCTCTTTGCTGCCTGAAACGCAGAAATTAGTGCAATCTTTTGGGTCTGTGTGTTTGTAACCACCACGGCAATCATTAATGTAATCACCACCGTCTTGAGTCTCGCCACATGGTGCGAGATCATCAACTACGCAGGCGCATTCGCCGGGGTAATAAAGCCCGTTGAAACCATCGTCAATAAGCTTGGCTTTTATTAATTCTAAGGTTTCCATGCTATCCAATATGTCCTGCGTCACAGGACGCACCCCGAACAATCAACGGCCGCTGATTCAATTACCTGACTTAGTACAACCATGGAAAATCCCATGAGTAAGCCGACCCATTTAAATGGACTGTTGGCTCCAAATCTCTTCAAAAACATTAGAAGAGAAAACGCTATGAAAAAAAGACCACCGTAGAGTGCAATCTCATGAAAAGAACTACCGTTTTGTATGCAGGCGATTGCATTTGCTGTCTTTGGTAACATCAATGTCAAAATCAAAACGATATTTTTCATTTGTTATTGTTGCCCCCAAGATTTCTTAATTGATTCATCTTCTTGTTGGCGGACAATGTGATACGCTGCGCGCACCTGTGCGTGCATCAAAAACCCTTGCTGCTGAGCAAGAGGTTTGATTAGCTGGGTCACTCGATAGTGCGTGTTACTGGTATCCAGGTTTTTATATCGGGCTTCAGTATCATCCCACTTGGCCAACTCTTTAACGGTTAAAAACGAATACAGCTTGATCCCTTCGGCATAGGTAAGCAAATAGAGTATCCAACCTGCAACCAAAGCGAATGGTAATAACACAAGCGTGGTATAAAACAAGAATACGAAAACAACGCCGCCGCTTATGAAAAGGTACTTTTGCATGATCTTTTGGCGCGCGATTATTTCCTCCTTGGGCGCTGGAATCATCCAGTCTGCTAACGACATTTTCTTCGTCGCCAGGTGCCATGGTTTCCAAGTCGATTTATTCATTAGGTTTCCCAGCAAAAAATAATTAGAACGCAGTATGGAGTTTATTGTATATCGTATCCCCCGATATGCAACATAAAACTACGTTTTTTCCGGTTTCTTTTTTGGTTTTTTTAAATATCCTGCCGCTTCTGCGAGATCGTAAACTCCCTGTTTAACAGATCCGTGATGCTCAATCAGGTTGGCCTTGATGTTATTCCATTTGTCTTCTTCGTCATTTTGAGTAAGCTTTATACGGATAGCATCTGCACCACGTTTTTCGGATTCGTATTTAGCGCGCGCGCGGTCCAAAGGGGTTTCTGTGGTGGTCGTGTCATCTTGTTTTTTGGTTGGCATGGTAAGTCTCTTGTCGCAAAGTGAACTGGTCAAACAAGCGCCGAGCATCCCGGCAGCTCTAATTCAGCCCCTGGTTGGGGTTTGGCACCGCAGCCAGAGCATGCTTATGATGCTTGCAAGAGGGCAGAGCTTCAAGCTGATCCCCCACCAAATGATCGGCTTTTTCAATCTTGATAATACCTCCAAGCTCCAGGATATAGACATCCTGGCTGGCCGGTGCTCCCCAGTTACAATTACCTTGACCAATTTTGATGCCTTTGCACTCCAGCGTGATCCGTGGATGTGAGCGGCCATATCCGTTTGTTAGCTCGACGCGATCAAAGCGCTTTAAGGAGCCATCTGGATTCAATAAGCGCTGATGGTAGAACGGTTTCAAATCGCGATATTCTTCCGGTTTTTCCAGTCGGGCGATCATTAGAAACCAACGCCGGGAAATCGTGAGCCGCAGGATCGCCAATGTATCGTTACTCATCGCGCGTAAACCGCTCAAGTAGCTTCAGACATGCTTTGCATGTTGGTTTCGGTGTGTAAGGCTGCCTGTTGCCATCGTAATGATGAACGGGATCTGCGCCGCACCCAGACCAATCTTTACCATCGTTGCCAGAGGCAGCAGTACAAAGAAAACTAAATGCATTTCGCTTTAGTCTGCCGACATCAAGGGGTTCGCGTACTGTCACATGGTAAACAGTTGCTTTATTCATCCCGCTTCCATCGGATCTTTCAGATAGTCCGCTCAGGACATCTTTGTACCCAATGGACCAGGGCACAGGGAGGTTTATTTTTTTGTTGAACTCATCAGCGAGTTCGCGCAACTTGTTGCGCCGCTGATTAATATTTTCTTGTTCTTTTTGGGCAGCAGCTTCTCTCAGCTTTTCCTTTGCCTCCATATACGAATTCTGTTGATCGAAATCAACGCAGGTAATGTTGCGTCCAACATGCACAAATACTTTTTTCGGCACTGAATCGATAGCCGATGACTGATCGAAAACAAATGCTTCACCGTCAACAATAACTTCCGTATTGACGACATCGGCAATGAACTCACGCCCCATGCACCTACGATACCAAGAAGGGCTTATAAAACCTGATTTCAAGCTCAGCTTAATGTGTGTCGGCTCAACAGGCATATTCATAGCCAGTAATCCCTATTGTTTATCTTCGCGTGAAGGAACACCATGCTGCTCAAAGCAGGCAAGCCCCACGGCAACAACTTTACGCAATTCTGTTAAAGCTAGCTCATCACCTGCGTTTTTTGCAAAAGCTTGTTCTGCGTTATTCAAAAGCGCACGCATAAGCGTGAGGTAAGTTCCCACTTCGCGGGGACGATCCTGGACTGATCCCCATTTCTTGTCCTGGTAATTACGTTCCTGCAACACGGCGTTAACAGCGGCGGCCTGATCGCCGTTGGTGCAATGTAAAATATTCGGATCGATGATAGTCATAAACATTTCCTACAATGGAAGAAAAAATGGTTTTAAATTCACAACTTCCACACTGGCTGGTAGTCAGGTGCGCTTTTAATATCGTCAAACGTTAACGTCATACGTTTACCATCGGTAAACCGGTATAAAACACGGTCAGAACGCTCAAGATCTTCTTTTGTAAAAATCGTTTTGCCCTCCGGTGTAAGCCTTTCACCGAAAACAATTTTTACCGATCTGTTTTTGGCAATAAATTTTGCCATTTTTTCAGTCTGCATATTTAACCTGCTCTTATGTGTTAGTAACAGCTTCCATCACACTCAATGCACAGTTTGCATGGCTCAGGATATGGAATATCAATTTCATCTTCTGGCTCTGCGGTAATTTCGCAGCCAGGTTGAACTTCATTGATTTGCGAACAGTCATCTTGTGGTTCTTTTTTGTCACTCATTTTTAATTTACCTTTAGCTGCGGTAGTTCAAGACCCAAGACTTTCTATACAACACGGCAGATCTTTATAGCTGGGTATCGACCAATCCCACGCATAAATAACGGCATCGCATTTTTTGGAGCAATACAGGCGGTGGTATTGTTTACCTTCTTTCTTCTTTTGTAGCCATTCAGAAAACCGCTCCTTATTTTCATAAGGCGGCATTATGCGGAGGACATGTCCACAACTGGGACATTTGCCATCCCGCAAGCGCCACAATTGTTGCGCTGGGGTTGCAATACTCGACTTCACGGTTTGAAATCGAGTATCCGCAAAATCCTGAATCAAAAGCTCGCCATTCATCGTTTCTGTTACAACGAATCGTGTGTTGAGGTATCGACTGCCAGCGCCACCGCGAGCTGACGCATACCAATGTGGTGATCTCCTTTTTGGTCACTGCGAACCCAAAGGTTATTACTCGATAAAGTAAAAGTTTCACCAGCCCATGCAAGCAGCAGTGTTTCACCCATCATCGATGCAATTGCTTTTGCTGCCGGTGGTGGCACCGCATTTCCAATACGTTCGCGCCAATCGGAATCAGATTGACCCGACAAAAGGAAACGATCATTGTCAGGACAAAATAAGCCTTGCAAACTAGCCAACTCGGCTGTCGTGAAAGGACGGTGATGTGTACCATCTAACGCCTGAATGTAAGCGACTAATTTTTCATTTTCTTTTGGCAGCCACTCTCCCTCCATCGCGGAAGTCATAAATAATGGTTCGCGGGGATCGGCCACAGCAAACGCACCTTGTCCTGTTGTGCTTCCCGAAATAACTGTGTTTGAAGGTGAAGAAAAATTAGTGACCTGATATTTTCCAGCGAAACCATTTCCGCGTGGATCTGCAACACAGCCGCACGCGCCTGATGGGTGGCTGGCACCAATAACGGTTTTGCTGGGCTCAGTGAATTTAATAATGCGGTAGATATTGGTGTGCGCATTTTTGCTAAATCCGGGACGCGGATCTGCAACACCTTGACCGCCGCTCGATGGCCCGTGTCCGCTCGTGACAGTTCCAGCGGCATGCTCCATGTTTATAATTTTATAAACATTGTTGTGACGCTCACCGCTCATGCGTGGATCAGCAACAGAAAACACACCTTGACCAGGTGAGCGTTGTGATGTGATTGCACCACTGGATTCATCCCAATGACGCACACCGTAAGCTTGCCCACTTTCCCATTTTGCAGATGCAGAAAAACGTGGGTCAGCGATACTGAAATTGCCGTTGGTTGGCCCCGATTTTCCACGAACAGTTCCTGTCGGTGAATTCCATTGATTTACACCAAGAAAACCCGCGTGACATTCGGGAACAATCAAAAAATCTTTTAAGTATCCATCCTCGACCGCTAATTTATTTAGGCTTCGCCAATCGCTGCCAGCCTCTACAAACGCTAAGCGCACCCATGTTTTCCATTGAAGGGCAGGGATGCGATGCATAGGTCCTGCGGCCTCTATGTCACCAGCAAGCGGCAAGCGACTGAGAATGTCACCAACAGAGCGCAACGGTTTTTTGTAAGGCTCGTAGAGATACGCGGGAACTTTTGCTTGATGGCGAGCCACCAAAAGAAAACGGCGACGGCTTTGAGCCAGTCCACCAATTTCGCCACAGTCGTGATTTGTTTCCGCTACGGCGTATCCGTAGTGACGAAAAAGCGCTGTAATCTGATCCAATAAATGACGACCACGAATTGCAATTCTCGGAACATTTTCAAAGATAAATAATTCGACGGGGTTGTCTTTCCAAGCCTCAAGTGCAAGCCACACACCACGCAGAGTTAATTCGTTTAATGCTTGATATTTTTCAGTGCTTGCGCGCGCGGAACTAAGCAATCCGCTGAACCCTTTACACGGCGCAGAGAGAAAAATTATGTGCGGTTTTTGCCATCCAGCGGCACGCTGAATGTCAACAGATGTTGCCTCTTTCCAATCTTCCGATGGTTCTCTGCCGTGAAACGCTTTGTATTGTTCACGAGAAAAAAGATCCAACACTGTACCCGGAACGCCGACAAGATTTGTAAAATCTTTGATCGCGCCAGCGTCAACATCAACTCCACCAAGGCAACGGAACTTGGCCTGCATGGTTCCCACGCGAGCTTCACCTTGATTGAAGCCAATCGCTCCACCGCCAAGACCGCAGAACAAATGGAAATGACGAACCTCTACTTCATGTTTTTGCAAATTATTAAGAGCCATAGCGGTTTCCTGATTAACGTATCGTATCCCCATAGTAATATCGGGGGATACGATACGCAAGCAATAAAGTAACTTTTTTATTCCTTATGTGGCGGATGACAGTATTCACCAGAAGAGGGGACAGACAGAACCTGTGCAACGCATTGCGACAGTTCAATATGGTTTTGGTGAATACCCTTTAAACATCGACAAAGCTTCTCGAATGTTTCCGGGCAATACACCAATTCGGAATTGGGTATTTCGCTCATAAGCGGGAGCTGCTCAATCATACGCAACAAACAAACTACGTGTTGCTCCTGGTCTGGCCGTAGGGACCGCAAGGTGCCTATCCCCGGTTGTTGCTGTAAGAGCACTGCTGTGTTCATCGCGATGCCTCCCGGTGTGTATAAATGTGTGCGGATGTTTCCGCAAATTGTTATTGCTCACATAATCCGTAGATAGAACTGCATTGCTGTGGTGTCGTGTCTACAGCGGCAATTAAGTCATATTGCCGTCCACCACGAGTGGTCTTCGCCCAGTCCACAGCTCTATTAATTCCATGAGTTTCACAGGAAATATTGTCTGTTGAATTTGCCGTGGGATCAGTTATTGCGGAGAAGAAAGTACCTGAGCCGCGCTTGGATGCAAAACTCACTAAACGTTCCCATTCGGCAACACGCTCAATTTCTTCAGGAAATCGCTGGCTAATTTCACGGAGCTCATCTTTCCTACAATTTACGCAAGGCATACAACCTACACGGCCCATGCCGAGCTCATAAAGCGGATTCCACTTAACGTTGTGCCGTTTGTGAAAATCAAAAACGTCGTTGGCTGTCCAGCTTAAAATCGGCCTATATGCAAAAACGCGCTGTGCATCAGGCTCAATGCCTTCACGCTCAACCGCTTTGGCTCGCGCAGCAGATTCGTCCCAGCGAATACCTTGCCATGACTCAATAGTCACACCAGGATCACGCAGAAGAGGCCAAATAACCTGGTCTTGAATAGGGATTACTTTTAACTCTTCGGTACAAAAACGTTTTGTTGGAGAAGGAAATCGACCCTTCAACAAACACAGATCTAAAAAGGGATTTCCTGTAGGTTTCATGAGCGGCAATGCGCTCTCTATAGCAGGCAATACCCATCCTTCCAGCCTATTGAATTTCATCGATTGATTTTCTGAAACCCACAGCAGAAAATTAATAAGGTTTTGTTTGCGTGTTGCGATGCGCTCAGAAAAATCCGCTTTTATTTTCTGGATATGTACGCCGGTAGATGACTCCAGGTACTCAAGATAATCATATACGGCAGGATGCTCGTGCCCTGTGTCTGCAAATACGGCTTGCAGGTTGTCAACGTTGCGCTCAAGCGCAAGTAAAAGTGTTGCGGTGCTATCTTTACCACCCGAAACGCTGACTAAATTTACTGTTCTCATGGCACGGATTTTCCCAAGTGACCAACTATTTAATATTCCAGGCTTCAAAGTAAATTTCTTTGCCTGGTGTGTTGCATTGGATTGAATTAATAGATCGAGAAGGGCGCAGCACTGTGTGTGTGATCGTCAGTGACATCCCGGAGAATTCGATAGGATCACCTGATTGCAGATTTAAATGATTGTCGTTAATGACAAATCCCCAGCGGTGCTGGAATGGATTTAATAATGATGCGGCTGCTAGGCAGGGGAGCTTATTGTTCTTGTAGGTAACACATGGGGCGTTATTATTAGCCATGTTTGTTTCCTCAGTTGGTGCGTTATAGTTCGTTAAGTTGCGGCGACAGCTCCCGCAGTGCTTCTTGCAACCCATCATTGATGGGGTCTGCAACGGTTGGGTCGTTGAATAACGACTGGGCAGAATCTTTCAAACCTTTTGCGTATTCCTTCAGCATTAGGATGGCAACGTGAGGAACGACTTCTCCTTTGTTCACTTCCGAACGCAGCTCATTTGCATA
>CAMLRJ010000002.1 GCA_946482345.1 uncultured Cellvibrio sp. | reverse complement strand
GCACCAGCATACGTTGGTGCTTGAGTCTTTCTTGGGCAGACGTTTACTCATGAGTAAGCTGATTGCCGACCTTGTTACGCCTGAGCCAGCTCCGGCGGCTCTGATCCAGAAGCACGGGCCACAGTTCGTCCAGGAACCTGTGACGGATGGACCTGGAGCCAGATCCTGATGAGTGGCCGTTTCAATCCCGCTGCGCTTCATTTGGGCTCTGCTTTATTGGCCGATGAGGTTGAGATAATTACGCCGTCACGCGCGGATGCGCTCGATGTCATTCGCCGGGTAGGAATGGACGTTGAACGAAAGTGCGCGGGAATTCGTCTGGCGGCGCGCGTGATCGGCATGGCCACTGCCACAGGAGCCAAGCTGGACGATCAAGGTGTTCTCGCTTCAATGGCAGAGCTGCTGAAGCGGGTGAATGAATTACGCCGGTTTTGTTTAAAGCTTGTTGCCGTTGGGCCATCCCAACCTGAGTTTCCCCTGGTCTTTAACGAACTCACAGGAAGCATGCTGGATGTAGCCACGGAGGAATGGCGGTGGAGCACCCTCACCCCGGAACGTAGCCGTTCCTTGCCTCCAGCGATGCTGGCCCATCTGTTGGAGTTGATGACGCACATCATCCCGGATGGGGCTAAAGAGCCAGCCGATAGCGATTCAACCCGTTCTACGGGCACTGAGCTGGACTTGGCATTGGTTCGACGACTGGCATTGATTGATACCACGCCAAGAATTTTGGCGTTGCTCAATTTCTTCGATTATTTCCAGCGCAGTTCCCATTCGCGCGATGTTTTCCTGAAAGCGATTTTGAATGCGATTGTGTCCCAAGCCGAAGCACATACCGATATTTTTCTGGCAAAAGCCAATCAAAAGCTTGGGCATGCCGAGATCCTGAAGCACATGTTTCAAGCCAGTGCGCTAATTTTTTGTGAAACCTACAAGCGCTGCGCGCAAGTCGATGTTGAGCGCCTTCGCGCACTACCCGAGCTGGAACGCAGCTATTTTTATCATCAATATGAAGAGCAAGGCTTGGGTTATGAGCATGTTATCGATGCCCACGCAAATGCCATGGAATCAATGGCAAAGATGGCTGACGTGTACATTGAAACCATGCAAGAAAAGAAGAGCGCTGGAGGGCATCAATGACGCAGATTGATGATCAAATTCGGATATTAATCACCGGCCTTGCCGATCAGGCAATCGCCAATGGGCAAGGGTTCAAGTATGACGGCGGACGCCTGCTTGCAGAGGATGTTGCTGCATTTGCAGCACCGTCGGTGCTGTGTTTGGCGCAGGATCTTTCAGAGCGATTGGGGTTGGGCGGTTTTGGGATGTCATTTGCACTTGAGCGCGAGCCCAATCCCATTTTCCCATTGCGGGTCGATTACCCCAGCGAGGGAATCGAGTTTTACCGTGTAGCACCGTTTGTTGCGGAAGTGTTTGATGGGGAGGTCCTGGACTGCCGACAGGATCTTACCCGGCTGTTTGTAAGTGCGGCAAAAATCCTTGACCCCAAATTTGACTTGCCAGTGTATCCGGCTGGGCAAATTTCCACCGTTGCCCAAGATGCAGACCAGGGCATTGCAGCAGAAGAGAGCTTCGAGAGGTAATCCCTATGAACATGATTGTGAAGTCACCTACGGACGATAAATCCAAGTCGCCAACGCTAATGCGTGATCCCATTATCAAAAGACTGGTTATCCAGGATTTGGTGGAAATGGAGCGCACAGGGAATTTTGATACGAACGTTCTGCTATGGGTACAGGATCGTTATACGAACCAGGCAATTACGGAAAATCGTACTGAGCTGCGCGATATGCATCAAAAGATGCTGGCCGAGAACGCGCCACCGGAGGTGATGCGTGCCGCGAGAGCTCGCGCAATTGTTGAATTTACCCGCGAAACGTACTCCGCAGCAAAAAGCGAGGGCAGTGGTGCCGACCTGAAAACCTATCTTGAGGCTGCTGAGGTGTTTTACCAAACCGAGTCAGCTCGATACGGTGCTCATTTGCAGGAAGTCGCAGAGTATATCCGTAAAGCCCTGGAAAACGGCGAAAAGCCGGATATAGAGAAGGCGGGTGTTCATGCTTACATTTCAATGGCCAAGTTGTCTGGCGCAATGGAAAAGCTTGGAAATTTAAGCGGTAAGCCGATGGCCAATCGTGTCGCGGAGACTATGCGCAGGGGAATCGAAGAAATTCATTTCAGCGCTGTGGGTGACGCTCCCAATAAAGATGTCGGCAAAGCGATTTTGCAGTTTGTTGACACGGTAGGGAACAAACCAGACAGATATGTCGAATTCAGAGATCCGAGCACTATGACGGCCCCAAGCGATCCGTGGGGGCTGGAACCAATGCACCGTAACGACAAAGTGCAGTGGGATGGAGGTGTGGGTGACTTGATCTCCAGAAGTCGTTCGAGACGGAATGAGGGACCAGGTGAACCCGATCCTGACCTCAATTCAGAATGGGCGTTGATGCCTAAATAACTTGTCAAAAACGCATTACGACACTAAACTAACAAACAACAGAATAAATCTGTTAAAAAAATGTTTTTCCTATGTATATAGCACCTGCGTTAGCCTTATGGTATAACGCTTTTGGAGGCGACAAATGAACGAAAAAGCTATCTCTTTTACTGATCCAATGGTTGCGATTAAAACCAGCATTCGCGCCTTTGGCAATTTTATTGACCCAGAGCGCGATTTGGTGGAGCTACCCAACTTGGCGCTGGTAGAAGTTGACCTGCCGGAATATCAACGTAACGGCCTTGGGCGCGCCTTGTTGAAAGTGGTTCGATACGATTTCACCGATCTGAACAAGTTAGGTGCGGAAGGGTTGAGCATCTGTGCTGATCGCTCAACAGGACATGTTGTATACGCGGACATGAATCCTACAGTCGCCGGGACGCACGATGAGATCCAGGAGCGCCTTCCGAAAGAAGTACGTGAAGCCCTTTACCAACGCAAATATACCATTGAAATGGTATCGCTGGCGGCGTTGCGTTACGAGCAGTTCGGTGATCTGGAAAAAACAATTGATTTCATCGAAATGTATCGCCGTCGCGCCACCTGGATGGAGACTCACACTACCGAGGTTCGTTTTGCGAACGTCGAGGAATCCTTGGGCTGCGGTGAGCCTTTTGATTGGGACCGCATTGAGGGTGAAGACGATGGAGATTAATCATCCGCTGCGTGTGCATGTGGAGGCCGCGCTTAGCCGTTTTCCAATTCCACCAGAATTTAGTGAAAGCACTCCACGCGAAGGCGGAGGTTTTGATTACGCGAAGCGTTGGATTGTGCGTGATCAGCTTTCCGCCTCAGTGAGTGATGCTGACAATGTAATCGAACTGGGGTTGTTGGAGCGGATTGAGGGCGGTGATGCCATCAATGTGCTGCATTTAACCCTGGTATTGGAAGAGGGTCGCCCTTCGGAATTGAATTCTATGTCTGAATTCAATTCCGATTTTAATTTCGATTGCCTGATTTCGGAAGAAAGTACAGAGCAACTCGATAAAGCACTGAATTATTTCGGTGATCTATTGAAAGGCTAATCTCGGAAGCAAGTAGATGCTGAATAAACAAGAACAGATCCAAACGGTAAACAGCTTGCTGGTTAAAGCGGCGATTAAAAACCTCTCTGATGGGGAAATATCGCGCGCGTTAGGTAGCGAAGCACCGCAGTTTATTCCTGAGATCAATAAGGCGCGTGATGAAGAAGGGCTAACGGTGGAATCCGTTTATGGCTCATGGAAAGTCATGGCAGCCTATTTTTATCAGCAGGCTCTTGAGCGAAGAGATATGCCGCTTTTGGTGGAGGCATTTAACAAGCTTCACACATTGGAAGCAGTATCGTATGGGCGCGGCGGTAAATCCCCCGACCAAGCATGGCGTGAGTTCGTGGAAATCTATATTCAGCCCGATGTCACCCCGGATAAATACATCGCTATTAGCGATGAAATAAATAACCTTGATTTGGATATAGCGAAAGGGCAGGAGCTTCCTGGTCACGATGAAAGAATCTCAGCTCTTGAAAAATTGCTTAAAGAAAGTGCATTTACATTTGATGTTGATACCGGCAAACCAGTGCTGAAGGCATCGGGTGTTTTGCCGCCGGTTATGCAAAAAGCGGTCGATGATTATAAAGCCTGGTACGAAGACGCAATGGCGGCGAGCAACGAGGCTGGATATGTTGGAATAAGCGCAGCCGACACAATCAGAGCCCTGCAAGCGGATCTTGATAATGCACTGGCTGTTGTTTCCGAAGTTAATTCCTGGGCGGTATGCGGCGCGATCACAACCCCTGAAGATATGATGCAAAACATTGAGCGCATTGTGGAGATAACGACCCCTGGTTATCAGCCTCCGTTAGAAGCCAGCGAAGAATTTTCGCGTCAGCTTTTAAATTTGTATATCAACATGAAAGACAATCCATTGCAGCTTTTGGAGAGCCGCTACGCGCATGATGATTTGTTGCGTGACGCGCGCATGCTCGCCATGAGTGATTTGGATCGACTGACGTTTTATGCGCAGCGTGATTTTGATCAGGCGCGCATGCACTACGCCAATCCAACCAGTAAGTCACCCGCGATCTATCAGGAGCTTGCCGATGACATCCTGGGTCGCCCTCGATCAGCAGTGTTTGAAATAACTGCTGATGCAGCCATTCACTGAGGTAAAAAGCGATGCGAGGAATTGAATTTGTTGCGTTACAGCTTGCGTCGGCGGCGTACACCACCGATCAATTTCCTGATGATTGGCAAGATCTCAGCGAAGAAGAGCGTGACGAATGGTTGAGTGACCATGAATGGGAGCCGCTTGAAGGTTTCGAGCCATCGGATGTCTATGAGTTAATTACCAATCATGCATCCAGCATCAAAGATGCATTTACGTTAATTCAATTAAATAAAACGAATGACGTAAAGAATGCGCTGATCGCCCGAGAAATCATTGCAGAAACCTTCATCCTTGACGATCACGAATCCCAAAAAAATGATTTCATTGAAAGAGTTGGAACCGCTCAAGGCTTCACTCAATCGCCTTATCAGACGTGGGTTAATCTCCAGCGAGGCGCTGAATCCCTGGGATTACAAACCTACCTGGTGCTATCAACAGAGTCAGTAGAACCCCGAGTTCAATCGCCCATTAATGGGCATGTGTTTAATGACGCACCGCCCAAATATGATCTGCTGTACCTCGATCACGAAGATAAGGTTTTGCCCATTAAAACCCAGATCATGAGTCATGGCCAGGCGCTGACCTTTTACGAGGGGAAGCGCGTAAGCGGCACGGGGTGGACACACGAAAAGTCATGGCAACGAGATTCGCTTGAAAGCGCGTTTACAAGTCATTGCGAAATGTCTATGGTCAAGGAACATCTTGACTCAGTAGATGCGTCGGGTCGTGCGCTCCTGATTCTCAATACTATCCACACCAACGACTTTAAAGAAAATGGTAAAGCTACTTTAGTTAACGCACTGAAGGATGGTGCTATAGATGCCCAACATTACGGGCTTAATGGTTTTTTCATTGTTGATGCCGATAAAAATAATATTGGTTTGGTGACAGATGCTACCAATAACAAATTGGGGCAGGTCTATCAGCAGGCATTAGAGAGCAATGAAACGCAAGAACATTTCTTTGCATTAATTAATGGCGTTGATGCTAAAACGCTGCCTGCGGCGATGAATGCATTTGCTGACGCATTAAGCGGTGCTGAAAGCATCAAGAATGGCAGATTGGAGCTGGGCCATGGTTTTAGTGCGGAAGTTAAATTATCGCCTGCTGCTCAGCTTATGTTTGATAAACAAAATCCTGAGTTACAGCTAGGCACGCGCCAGGAAGAAAGCATGAACAAAAAACCAGCTCTCACTATCGACGAAATCAGATCCGTAGGTTGGCTAAATAACGGTGACGGCAGCATTGCTCTGTCAATCTGTGTTAGTTATCAACTACAACCCTATTTTGTTTCTGTATCCAAAGAAGAATTTAGTGCAGCCGGAGGAATAGAAGGCTTCAAGAATAACAAACATCTTGTTATGGATTTTTACGAAAAATTCGGAGAAGGCCGCCCCGAGGGCAACCAAACGCTTGAACAATTCAGGGCGGGATCTGCTGTTGAAAATTCGCAGGAGGCAGCGATGAATCAAGAAGGCGAACAAGTGTTATACCGCGCATACAATGGTAATTATTTGGCACTGATGCCCAATGGGCATTTGGCTGTTAACGATGGCTGGCAAACAGATTACCTCGACATCAAAGGCAAGGGCGATTTCCGCCGCGAATCGGATCAATTGGTGATCTCTGAAGGGATGCATCGTTTCATAAACAATGCGGCCAGCATCGACAATGCAATTCAGCTATCCAAAAACCTTGATCATTATTTGGTGATCAACATTGATACTGTCGAGACCGCTGCATTCCAGGATCTTGGTCGAGAAGTTCAAATGGAAATGATTCTGAAAGATGGCCTGGGTGCAGTTAAAGAGCTGCTTTCTAATGGTCAGCCTGTCGGCCAAGGGTTTGAAAAAGAAATTCATGATTTCAATCGAAATTATGTAGGTGACATGTGGGTCGTGAATGAGGCTCATCCGAAGGGTCACTCTATTCAAAGTGCTGCGCGCTTTGAAATGAATTTTGATGCCGACGCACAACAAATATTGCGCGATACGGCATTGGTAAATCTTGAAGGTCTTTCTTTGCCAGTAGGCGATGCGCTTCGGTTGCCGGGAGCATCGCTCGGGGGATCTGCCGTTATGGATGGAGCCATGATCCTCAGCGTGGAGAACGAAAGTTCGCACGATGATACCCATGATCATCTGGTTCCGTAGGAAGCCCATTTGTTATGGCCTCGCTATTTATCATTGAAGCACCAGGAAAGCGAAACGAGCTTTCCAATATGCTATGGCATTGCGGCATTCGTGATGTGAAAGTGATGGCCACCGTTGGGCACTTAGGCACCAACCCCGATAAATTTATTCCGCTGGGCGTTAATGCGGGATATGAGGAAACCGCATACCGACTGAAACCAGAGAAAGAGAAGCTGGCTTTCGAGATCGAGGCAGCGGCGAAAGACGCAAACAAAATCTACATAGCGACCGATGATGATCAGGAAGGTGATGTCATCGCGCGCGATACGCTGAGATTTTGTATTTCACCCGATGATCACAAAAAAGTGCTGCGTCTGCGTTTGCGCGCGCTGGCAGTGAATGAAATCAAAGCGGCTATTGCCGAGGCAACCCCGTTTGATCCGTTAAGCGCTGCCAAAGGCGATGCTCGCCGTGTGGTTGATCGCTTAATTGGTTCATTGTCGTCTGACCAGGGCGCGGTAGGGCGTGTGCAGGGCTCTGCGCTGCTTATGCTGCAAGAGCAAAGCCCGGTGATAGGGGTAATGACCTACACGATGAAATCCTTTGACGATGGCGGGCCCTGGACGGCACAGGTGCCGGTGTACGCAGGCCAAGCGATTCCCGACCACTCGGGTGTCATTGATTGCCTGGCCGATGTAGGAAAGTCCGCTCCGTGCGGACTGGCCGACCATGTGATGGATTATGGCGATATTGTGTTATCCAGCAGCATTGCATTGGAGGCATCAATTAGCGAAACCTCGTCATCGCTCCAAAGGCTGTATGAGCGCGGGAAAATGACGTATGCACGCTCTCGTGATCATGCCATTACGCCAGACGCATTCAAGCGTGTGATGGCGATGGCAAAAATCAATGGGGCGGCGTTTAACCCACGGTTGTTCAAGCATGTGCGAAATCAAACCGGTGAATACGCGCATGAGTCACCCAATCCATTGATTGTTGATGTCCCCCTTAATCGTGATTTTGCGTTGTTGGGATTTGATGATCGTGTGCTTGTGCATGTAGCCAGACAATTGGTGAGCTGCGGCGTGCCTGCGATGCTTGAACAGCCGCGCATGATGGATCTGGCTGAATTGCCAAGGGATATTGCGATGCTCAACTGGCGACGTGTTGTGCCAGTAGGCGGTGTTCTGTGGGAATCCAAGCCTGCTGATGCTGGCTTTAAGGCATGGACACCCGAGCAATCGCTACTGCATTTCATGCAGAAGAATGAGCTGGGTCGGCCTTCAACGTTGGTAAACCATGTTGAAAAGTTTTTGGCGAGAAGCTTGGTTGACGAACGCTTCGAGCTAACACAGAAGGGTAGAGATTGGAGCTACACCATTGGCGAAATTTTTGGACATCAAAATATTTCAAAAATGGTGGAGCACTACCTGGATGACAACAAGAAACCTGCACCAGAAATGGTTGCAGACATTATAGAAATGTGCGGCCTTACCGAGAAAATTGGGTCAGCCGTGATACAGGAAAGCGACAATGACTACGAACAAACCTTTGAAATTTAAACCTGGTGTTTTTGTTGAAGTAGAAGACTTTAACGGTGGCCGAAAAGTTGTTTTGACTTGCCGTGATCAAGTTACTTTTGTGGATAGTAGCTCTCCCGATGAGTCCACGCCGATTATTTATCACCCGGTGATGAAACCAGCCGAGCTGGGAGATCTGGTTTCCTATTCAACAAGCAATGGCATTGCCGGAGCTCTGAGTTCGGTGGTTGAGTATTTCACTCGCCGAATGAATACATCGCTCGATAAAGATCCGTTGTTGGCGATGCGAGTCATGTGGTTTTTGAATCAAAAAGCCAAGACTGATCCCACCAATTACCTTGCAAGCGAAAGTGATATTGAGTGGGCAATTCGTCAAGCAACCGAACAGGAAAACCAAGCGTTGAAGCTGCATCGCGACACAGAAAAATTTGCTCAATTAACGGAAGGTGCGGCGGGGTAAGCGCACCTTATACTTTTTAATCAGTAAGAGGGTCCCGATATGGGGAAGGCATTAATCATCGCTGAAAAGCCATCGGTAGGAAAAGAAATCGCTAACGCTTTAGGCGGTGGTTTTCGTCGTCAAGAAGGTTATTTTGAAAGTGACACAGCCATTATTTCTTATGGCATGGGTCACTTGGTAGAGCGCTATACCGATCTGGCCTCGACAACGGGCAAGGATCTCAATAGTTTGCCCATACTGCCTGATCATTTTGATCTTCGCCCCATTGACGAATCTCATGCGAAAAAGCAGCTCCGTATCGTGACGGAATTGCTTAAACGCGCTGATGTTGACACGGTTGTAAATGCGTGTGACGCCGGAAGAGAAGGGGAGCTAATCTTTCGGCTGATTTATGAGTATGGCCGCAGTAAAAAGCCCATGAAACGTATGTGGCTCCAATCGATGACCGCAGGTGCTATTCGTGAAGCCTACGCGAATATGAAGCCAGGTCGCGATTACGACGCTCTGGCAGACAGTGCCAAGTCAAGAGCGGATTCTGACTGGTTAATTGGTATAAACGTGTCCAGGGCGATTACACGCCTATGGGAACGGTTATACCAGGAATATCAATCGTTGAGTGCAGGTCGCGTACAAACACCGGTAGTGACCTTGTTGGTGAATCGCGAGCGCGAGATCAAAAATTTCGTTCCCCGTGATTTCTGGGAAATCATTGGCACCTTTGGTGTTTCGGCAGGGCAATACACCGGCAAGTGGATTCGCCAGGATAAATCTGACGGTGCAGCGGGTGTTACTGGCGACGTGGTTCTTGCTGATAATTCCGTTGTCGCGGCAGATGAAATTGAAAATCAAAAAAGTCGTTTCTTTGATAAATCAGTTGCTGATGCCATCGTTGCAAAATGTTTAGGTGTTGCACCTACCGAGATCAAAGAAACCGTTAAGCCATCATCGGAAAAACCGCCGAAGCTGTATGACTTGATTACGCTACAGCGAGAGGCGAACCGCAAATATAAAATTTCGGCGAAGAAAACAGAACGCTTGGCGCAAGCCTTATACGATGAGCACAAGCTGATCACCTACCCACGAACCGATGCTCAAACGCTTCCAGAGGACTATATCGAGAAGGCACAGGACGCCGTTGCGTCGCTTGTCGGAACAGTCTTTGGGCCGCACGCAAAAACCATTCAGGAAAATGCGTGGATAAAACCAACACCTTATATTTTCAATAACGATGGCATATCGGATCACTTCGCCATCATTCCATCTGGTGAAAGCGTTGATGCCAGCAAGCTCAGCGAAGATGAGAAAAAAATCTATAAGATGATTGTTCAGCGGTTTCTTGCCGTTTTTTATCCCGCAGCGGAGTACAGAAACACGACACGTATTACCGTCGTTGCCGGTGAGCATTTCCAGACCAAAGGGAAAGTAATGGTTACTGCTGGCTGGAAAGAAGTGTATGGCACGACCAACGAGGATGCTAAAGATTCCCTGGTAGCGGTAAACGCTGGGGAACAAGCTCAGAATCGCGGCATAGACCTGAAGGCGGGTCAAACCAAGCCTCCATCACGGTATACAGAAGACACGCTTCTCGGGGCCATGGAGAGCGCAGGAAAGCTGGTGGATGATGAAGCCAAGCGTGAAGCAATGAAGGCGCGCGGGCTGGGAACGCCAGCCACTCGGGGTGCGATTATTGAGGGGCTCCAGTCTGCCCACAAAGACAAACAACCTTATGCCGTCACTGAAGGCAAAGAGCAATATTTTGTACCCACGGCGAAAGCGTTTGGCCTGGTCAAATTCCTGGAGGACAACGACCTCCACGTAATGACTTCACCTGACACCACGGGCGAGTGGGAATTCAAGTTGCGACTGATGGAGCAAGGCAAAATCAGTCGGTCTCAATTTATGGCAGAGATCCATCACATGACCACCTCGATCATCGAGGTTATTCGTCGTAAGGCTGGTGAAATCGCTGCGCCGGAAGCGCGCATTTTGTCAGTGTCCTGTCCGCGCTGCGGATCGGATGTATTAGAACAATCACGCACACTGGAATGTAAGTCAGGATGTGGATTCAAGCTATGGCGTGAGGTGTGCAATCGCAAAATGTCTGCTCAAGAAGCAGAGACGCTGATTCGTGATCGCAAGACTGCATTGCTTGATGGTTTTGTTGGGAGCAGTAAGAAGCCTTTCAAGGCACATATGGTGATGAATGATCAGTTTGAAGTGAAGCTTGAATTTGCAGAGCGAGAACCTGGTCAGGAAACCGCATTTGATGCAACGTGCCCGAAATGTAAATCCGGTGTTCGCCATTACGTCAATGGGTCTGAATTCTTCGCGTGCGAAAAACAATGTGGCTTCCGTGTGTACCGCAACATCAGTGGACGCAATATGTCGGACGACGAAATCAAGCGCTTAATTACGGATGGCTATTTGCCACCGGTTAAGGGCTTCGTCAGTTCGCGCACTAAATCAAAATTCGGCGCTGCATTACGGTTAGCCCCGGACTTCTCCAAAGTAAATTTTGAATTTGAAAAATAATGGCGGTTGCTATGAACGAAGATATTGACTCCGACTTGGAAATAATTATGGAAACCGGTGATCGTCTTCCCCCGGAAATGTATGAATCCGGGATGCCCGATACCATCATGGAAAATCCGGTATTTGATGGCGAAAAAATTGTTGATGAAGGCAGTGAATAAACATCATGAGCACACCTAAAAAATCGAAAAAGCCTGAACAGCGCCAGGATTTCCGTGGCAAGCTCACCGACAAATTAATTGCTCTTCTCGAAGAGGGTGAAAAGCTTCCTTTTGAGTTGCCATGGGAAGAGGCACCGATGCGCCCCTTCAACCCAGGCTCAGGCATCAAGTACAAAGGTGGTAATGTTCTCAATTTGACGGCAGAGGCCATTGAGCGCGGCACCGATGATCCGCGCTGGATGACACTGAAACAAGCCAATGCAGCGGGATATGGCATTCGTAAGGGAGCCAAGGCCGCCTATGTTGAATATTGGGATTGGGGACAAGATAAGAAGCCCAAGGCTGCTGATGAAAACGATGCGGCTATCGATTCCGATGACAGCACACAAGAGCGTGTTAAACCGCGTGCATTTTATGCGGCGGTTTTCAATGGTCAAGACATTGTTGGTTTGCCCCCACTCAAGCGTGATTTTGAATGGGATTCACATGAGCTCGCCGATAAATTAATTGCCGCCACGGGTGCGAAGATTTCGCATACGTCTGTTGTTGATAAAGGCGCGAGAACGCTCAAAAACAGAGCCTATTACTCTCCCGGTAAAGATTTAATTGTAATGCCGCCAAGAGAGCGGTTTAAATCGCAAGATGCTTACTATGCAACAGTCTTGCATGAGCTTGCGCATTGGACAGGTCATTCGAGCCGTCTTGATCGCACTAATATGGGAATGGATAGCAGCAACTTTTCGGAAGAGGAATACGCGCGCGAAGAGTTGAGAGCGGAAATTGCGTCCTATCACCTGAAAGCCATGTTGGGCATTAATGGCGAAGCGGAAAACCATGCTAGCTACGTCCAATCGTGGTTGATGGCTCTCAAAAATGATAAGCATGAAATCTTTCGCGCTGCGCGTGATGCGGAGCATATCGTTGATCACCTTCTTGATATGGCACCGGAGCTGCGCGAAATAGCAGACGCCCGTTTGCGCGCAAATCTACTCCCCAAAGATGCTCCCAAAAAACAAACGCAATTAGTTAATGCAGACATTCCAAACTTTGTGCCCGCCGATGCCCCAGTCATCGTGCGTGAGGGTAAAGAAGATCCCCGGTGGTCAGGATTTGAAAAAACCTTGCGTGGCCAGGCAACAAGATACGGCCTTGGTGAGGAATCCATTGTTAAAACGCTCAGCATGATTGAGCCCACGTTTTCGGCGGTGATGGATGCAGCAGCGAAAAAAGGTTTCTCCGCTGATGACATGTACACCATGCTGACCAACAACATCGTGCAGGAAATGCAGGCAGCGGATGAGCGTCAGGCTAACTGGAACAAGTTTTGTCACCAGGTGCGCACAGCAGCTCCAGAGTCATTGCCAAAAGAGAATGTGGACACGGTGTTATCGCACCTCGGGAAAGAATACCGAGAGCTGGTTGCTCGCGGAAACACAGAAGGGTGGACCAAAGAGCACACCGACGGCGAGATCCGCGATTTGGTGTTTGGTGAAGCGGGTCGTCGTCCAGTGACGCCTCAATTTGTTGAGCACCTAATCAACATGCATATGGAGAAAATCCGTGCATTGGAAAATAGCGATGATATGGAAATCGGGCTGGCCTCAACCGAAGAGGATGAGGACGACTTTGTAATTCAACCGATTGGCATTAGCAGTGATCCCTTGCCACCTGATTTGGGCGTGGAAGAGGACGAAATCATCAGTGGAGCCGAAGGCTATCTGATGGATGATGCTCACATTGCCCCGTAAACCACTGTGATTGTTTGAGGATTTTGCAATGCCTATCGAATTACCTGTGAAGCGCGTTTATTTTCCTGATGATACCGTTTTGGTTTCTGTCTCAATGGAACGTTGGGATGAAGACGCTTTAGCATCGGGAGACACTAACGAGCGCGAATTCGTAATTGAAAATGAACTGTGGGATATGGATGAGTTGGAGCGCAGCGTGGGCGAGTATGGCTTCGCTCAACCATCATCCCAAATTCCCGATAAAGGGGTGTGGTTTTCTTCAATAGATGCGCGGCAAGACCGTGAATTTTTTGAGGAGGGTATTCAGAAGTTTTACCACTTGCATATCCACAAGTTCAATGGGCGCGATCCAGAGCCGCAAGATCTTATTCGAGTGGCTGATGCGATGGGTATCAAATTCAACCGAGTATGGGCTGCTGATGAAAAATTGGATTCTGAACCATACGTTGACCGTTCAAGTTGGCTCCCAGAAGTAATTATTGAGGTAGAGCGTGATTCTGCGGGTGACATTCACCCCGTCGGTGCAAACATTTCTGATGAAGAAATGACGGGATACATTAACGGGGCAGAGAATGATCATGTTTATGTTCGAGATAAAAACGGCGTGATGTACTCGATGTCCTTTGACATGGATTTTGAGACCCCACACATTTCTTACATGGAGCGGGATGTTTATATCAGCCGATTTGAGAAGTTGTATCACGAACTCAAGACTGTAACACCAGGACTCAAAGACCTGTTTGTTACGAGAATATCTGAGGGCACGGAAAACAATTTCATTGTGTCGAACAAAACCGTTATCAGTGCTTTGCCTGGAGTACGCGGTGGTGTAGAGGGATTGGATGGGAAGCAACACAGAACGATTGATGTGGGTGAGCCATTCGATCCCGTGAAGCATATCAAACACATCCCGGAGGCCGTTGCTTTCTATGCGGCGTCTTTCAAAAAAGATGCACCAGGTATTTTCGGCCTGCCAGATTTGCCACAACACCAAGAAGCATTCGATGATTGGAAGTGGGGAAAGAAAATTCCCGGCGTATCATTTAGTGGTCGTTTTGAAAAATACCCGGAAGGCCGGATGTTTTTTGAAAACCCTATTGATATAAACAAAGAGCATGCGACTGCTTTGATGCTGAATGAGGACTATCAGCGAACTCAAGGCGGTTTATTCGCTGCGCGTGCCGGTATTTCCAGCGCAAATTTAGTCCTGTTCAGCAACGAATCTACTGTCTGGGTTAAGTTGAACTCTGCGCATGAAGCAGAAGATATTCAAAAGAAGCTGGCTTTACAAGGTCTGCGTGATTTCAGGCTGTTTGAAGGCAATATGACCAGTGACTCAAATCGTCGAGATGATCTTGTATTGCAAGCTACTGATAAAGTTGCTTATGGAAAAACGGCAGAAGCAGAGCAATTGTATTCATCATTAAAAAAATCAGGTGTTTCGGTTAACAGTGTGCATGTCTGGGAAAAAGGTGTTCTCATTGTTGAGGTGTCCGACCCCCTCGATGCCCGTAAGTTGGCTCGCGATATGAGTAATCGTACTGGGCAGGAATTCGTTATACGACCAGACGAGCTTAAAAGTGTTGGTGTCTATCAGATCCGCAATGATATTGATCAACCAGAACCCAATAACCCCTTTGCCTCCTGGTCAAAGGAAGATCCTGTTTATGAATTTGGGGTTGTGAAAATCGCAGTCCCGGATGTGTCGGGTGCTGCGTTTACTGATACTAATCCGAAAGAAGAATTAGGCCGTGTGTTGACTGATGCTGCTGATCGTATTCGCGGAGGTGAGTCGCTGCCGTTGGCATTGCGCGACCTTAACGGCAACGCCGTTGGAGAGATAGTTACTCATAGTTTTAATCCCGGTTTAACGGCGCTTAGGTCTAATTTGATTCGTAACAACGCAGCATTAGTTGTGATTGATGCAGAACAAATGAGCCGTGAAAAGCTGGCAAAAGTCATTAAGTCTATTGATTTGAATGAGAAGCAACAAAGCCTTGTTGTTGCAGAGAAAAAAATTGGTTTCACGTTGATTGACGCTGACTTGGAGCCTGTGCAGAAGAAAGACAACGAAATTGATATGGAATTATCTGGGATGCGGGAGAAGGCGGATTTCCAAGGCGGCCAATTTGATCTATGAGTACACATGATAATGTACGGTCATTGGCTCTTTTTCATGGAACTAAAGTAGCTTTTGAAAAATTTGATTTTGAAAAGGCGACATACGGTGCGCATTTTTTTACCCCAATCAAAGAACATGCTGCGCATTTTGGAGCAGTAAAAGAGTATCGCGTTGCCATAAATAACCCTTTGATTATTTCACAAGATGATCTTGAGGCGGAATGGGATAAAGAACACCCCGACGGCGAGCATGATGATCGCGATCTTTTGCCTCGGGATTTTGTTGACGAATTTGTATTGCAGGCAAAAGCGAAAGGGCGCGATGGCTTAATCATTGAGCGATTTGCTGATTTGGATTTCCAGACTACGGTGTACCTCCCGTTTTCACCAGAGCAAATACACAATGCAGAGCTGGTAAGCGAACAAACAGTTCATAATGAAGGGCGGCAATTCATGAAAGAAAGAAACACGCTTGAGACTATTGTGTATGCGCAAGCGGCAGCACAAATGCTGTCGCACAGCAGCGCATTTAAAAATGCATTGGATGCATTGGATTATTTGGGCCATTGCGTCCAGAAGCAGATTGAGCCTATTGGTCTGGTTCGCAAAGCGCCGTTTGAAACAATGGATTGGCCACACATACACGATTACGCGCAGGCTATGGCCACTCAAAATCTTGACACCATGAAAAATCTTTTGGATCTGGCGCACAGCGCTATGGTTGAGGGAGCCATGGAGGGCGAATTTGATTCGGCAGATATGAACATGCTCGATCTTGAGGACATGATCGATAGGGGAAATGGCTTGAACGCCATCAAAGTGCCTCAAAGCATTGCACCAGGTATTTCTTCACCGACATATACCGATAGGGCACTTGTCGCTTCCAGAGGCGATGTCATTGTGCCGCTGGGCGATTTGAAAGCGGTTGCTTATGTAGACGATGAATCGGGTATGCCAGCCATCAAAACCCAATCTTCTGCGGTGCTGGAAGAGCTGTGTAAGCGCGCGCGAGCACCGGGCTCTATTGTATTGAACCAGGATAAGCCAATGGTTGGAGATACCTGGTACTTTGATCTCGGTGATACTGATGCGTCGTTTGCCGAGCTTGCTAAGGTTCTGTCTCGATTGGATGTCTCGCCAAGCGCAGTCGCTGGCGCTGTAACCGAGCTTAAAGCAACATTCGATGGCAATGAAAACCAACGTAGTTCGCAAACTGTTGAGGAAGCAAAGCGGTTAGTGGGCGAGGCTCTTGAGAAATTTGGCTTGTCGGAACCTGTATGGCGTCATTCGCCAGGTAGTGTGACCCATTGGGAGTACGCTGATGTCGATGTTGGCAGTAACAATCCATTGGTAGTCGGTGCGTCAGCCAGTGGTGTTGTTTCAGTAGATGGTAATCCATTCACTCCTGTGACGCGCGAGCTTAATGTAACCTCTGACAGGGTGTTGAAATCAATTCAATCAGGTATAGAGTCGTTACAGGTTGCACCTGCCAGCCGCATTAACGTTGCAATTTACGATACCCGAGGTGCTGCATTTACCGATATTGGAAAGCAGACTGAGGCTGCTCGTATTCTTAAAGAGGCTGCGAAATTTATTCGTGACAATGATGTTTATGAGGGTGTCGAGCTTCATGATGTGAATGGCAATAAAGTCGGTGCCATAAGCACGGGTTGGGGAAACATGTGCCATGACGTGTATGCTGCGTTTGTTAACCCTGGGGACTCAAAAGAAGTTTCGCGTCTGATCGATGACGTTGCGAACAATGTGGAGAAAGGCACAACGGTTTTCTATCTGCATGACATCGATGGTAAAAATATTGGGCAGGGATCAACGGTTGACTGGTACGAAGAGCCAGCTTTGGATGCTGTTGATGATGCTCGTAACGATATGCAAATGTAATTGCTGTTAATTGAGAAATAGCCATGACCATTAAAGAAACAAAAGATGCAATCGAGTCCTTGCGTGGTATGACAGCAAGCCGCCTCGATGGGGAGTGGCGGGTTACTTTCAAACTTAGTCGTCTGCTTGAAATGCACCCCGGAAACAACAGAGCATGGTATGAAGCAAAACAAGAAGAAATTGCCTATTACACCTCGGACGCCGAGGACGCACTTGCAACTGCAAGGCGAATGTATGATGAATCGGTTGCTGAGAAAGTCGCGACTAAAAAAACACTTATTTTTGATGAATCCTCCAGCGTCGATTGTCATGCGATGACTGACTATTGTTTCAGAATCAGGGCTGAGCATAACGCGGAGGTTGAAGAAAATACCAACTATCTGAAAGTCGAAATATCTTCAGATGATTTGATTCAGTTTAAGAATCGAATCACAAAAAAATTCGGGATTTTCCCGTTTAGTGAATCGGAACATAACAATGTTGTTGAAGGGGCGGACGCTATGAGTACAGTAAGTATTGCCATTTACGAAACAGGTCATGCGGCATTTGCAGACATTGGCAAGCAAGCAGAGGTTACGCGGATTTTAAGAGAGGCGGCAGGTAAAATTCGCGAAACTGAATCCTATGATTCTTTGACGCTGCGGGACCTCAACGGAAATGCTGTTGGAGCGATCAACGATGGAGGAAACAAACCAACCGATGTTCAAGTAACATTTGAAGATCCTGATGATGCTCACGAAGTGGCAAGACTGATCGATGTTGTAGCCGACCATGTTCAAGCTGGAAAAACTGATTTCACATTGAGGGACATTAATGGGAATAGCGTCGGCAAGGGCACCACCATTGAGTGGTCTGCTGATAAAGCGTTGTTGGATATTGACGGGGAAGAAGGTATTGATTTCTTGTCTGAGCTTAAAAGCGGTAACGTATATCTTGCAGACGGAATTGAGGATGGTTCTTTCCGTTATGTTGTGCCTACTGAAGACTTTGAGGTTGGTTATCACCAGGAAGAAGGCGATGCTTGGCTAGTGGATGCAAGAGGTGTTGTTGCCCCTGGGTACGAAGATACTGAGGTGGTGAGAGAGCTTGATCTCGCGCCACTACCTAAAGAGCATAGGGACGATTTAATTGCGTTTCATGAGGGCAAAATTTCACTCCAAGAGATCGAGCGCAAATACGGCGAGGAAGAGGAACTGGAGCCGTAACAGGCTTTGGTTTTCATATGAAAGGGGATAAGTCTCACCTCGACACTTGGCCCGAGCCTTGCGCGTTGGCGCAATCGAAGGCCACAGTGGATTTGAGGAAATTGCCCCCGGAGAAAAAGCATCGTGCATGGCGCTGGATCAAGGAGCATCACCCGGCGCTTGCACAGCTCCTTACGGAGCTCTACAGCGATCCAGTTATGGATGAAGACACCCCGCCTGAACAAAAGTCGCCAGAAGAGCGTGAGCTCGATCTTGTGCGTGAGCTCGTGCAAACATTTGACTGCACCATTCTGGTAGAAAAAATCTACCTTCCCTCTGATATTCAAAATGAGCAAGTTCATGAGCCCATTAAGCGGATTGCCTAACAATCAATTAATTACCCAAATCCTCGGAGCCACTGAAGCACACAGTGAAGGCTCTCCGTCTGTAGTTTACCGAGGTGAGCATGGCGCGTTTGAAATTCCGAGGGATCTCAAGGCTCATGTGTCCACAGGGTTAGTGAAGGAGTATTACTTCACACCTGGGGCTCGCGAACTGGCGCATCGCCTGAAGCTGGGTGATGTGGCTGCTATTGAACAGATAGCCCTTGATATGAGGCCACAGATCCCCGAAGGAGCTGTGTTGGTTCCAGTGCCTGGCCATAGTGGCAAGGCAGGCCATACATTGCTGCTTGCAGAAGCTATTGCTCGCATTACACCAGGTGCGGTTGTGGAAAATGTCTTGGCTGGCGCGCCCCGGAAATCGCTTTATGAAATCAAAAGGGATGGCGAATCACTTGGGGAGCCGGAGTTCTCCTTGATTCGTCCAGTGAATGGGCGTGTCATCCTGGTGGATGGTGTAATGGATACAGGAACTACCTTGGAAGCAGCTAGAAAATGTCTGCCACACGCAGGCATCGCCGTGCATTCCATTCAATCTGGCAACAAGAACATTCCTTTCACAAAAAAAGGAATGTTCACCTTTTCCTCAGACAGCGAAGTTGCTTCGGAATATGCAATTAAACCGAACGATAATGTGAATGCTTCCGTCGTGTTGAGCCCGCGTGTTTACGCGGGTTTTGTGACGATACAAAAGCCGATCATCAATACACCTGATGACCCATTTTTTGATATGAGCGTTATTGCGGAAAACTTTGGGCGAGATAAGGCGCTCTATTTTGCTAACAAACATGAAAACTACATGGAGCACACAAACAATTGGGAAGAAATTTCAGAAAAAACAGGGTTTAGAAAAGCGCGCGATTTTCTGAAAGTATTTCCAGATCGTGTTAACGACCTCTATTGCGATGCGTATGCCATTGTTGATGATCCAGAGTTTATAGAACTTATTCAATCTGTGGGTTTTGATGGTGCGATTCATGGAGGTGCTGGAATAGGATTTGAAAGTGCTGAATTTAAAGTTATCAGTCATCACCAGTTTGTGCCGATGCATTGCCCATTGGAGGCGATCAACCGAAATGCCGTGGTATATCGTAGGGCGCTCGTTGCCAAGCAAGAAATCATTGCTGATATGGAGCAAGGCATAGTCCCGCTATATGTAAAGTCTTTTGCAGAGTTGCATGATTATGTTGATGCCAATATGTATTTCAGTGATGCTGATCGCGTAGATAATTTGAGTGAGCTTCTTTGTGATAAAGAAGGGTGGACTGGTGAGCAAGAAGGGTGGGCACCTGTTCAACAATATTGCGATCTGTGGAACGAAGTAATGGATAGGGTTGATGGTTGGCTAAAAGAAAATGATTTTGAAAAACATCCCTATTTTACCAAGCCAGTAACTGAAGGGCTCTATTTGAATATTGTGGCAAATACAGAGTCGGCAGCGTTCTCCGATCTTGGAGAACGTTACGAGCTGCTGCGGTCGCTGGACGCAGCGCGCTTGGAATTCGCCATGAGCGATAAAAAAGAGGTTCAATTACTTGATACGAACGGCAATGTTTTCGGTGTGGTGAGCATTTCCAATTCATCGCAACCTGATACTGAAAACATGAACTTCCATCTTGCAATCAATATGAATCTTGCTGTCATCGATCAATCGCGCGCAGCATATCTTATGGAAAAGGTGATTGAGGAATGGAGTGAAGATGAGCCTAGCTTCACGAATGGCGAATCAGGAACGTTTGAGCTATTCGGAAAGGAAGTAGGTGTTTTAAATATAATCAAAGCGCGGGAGCCAGAGCTTCGATTGGAAAACAGCGCTGATATGGAAAGCGTTTCTGTTGGCTTGTAGTTAGAAAAAGAGCAATTTGCGATGCCGAAAATTAGTGACCTTGCAAAAACACAAATCTGTCAACCAAAGTTCCTTGCAATATTGACGTTTTGTCAACTGAAGTCATACGAAGTGGTGTAAAAACCCCCTCAAAAAGAGGGGGCAAAAACCGAAGTTTTTAGTCGTCGTTTTTCTCGTTGTTGCGATTACCGATATTGATATTGCCGATGGAGATTTTCACTCCACCAACGCACGCTATGATAAGCAACATCGCAACGACTAACCCTGCGTCAACCATGTTGACACCTCGTATAGTCATCGAGTCGAGCCCCACGCTACAATCTGGCAATGCACCGAAGGAACGATACTGACAAAGTATCTGCGCGACTCAAAGGTTGATTGACCACACACAAGGCCAGATCGGGAACCACCCCGGTTGTGTGGGCATCAAGGGCAGAACTACGTCCCGCCCTACCTAACAGCACTAGACCCTGTTAGGTAGGGCGCCTATGCGTCGCCTGAGATAAGCAGCCAGTGCGCGGAGTTTAACAGTTGTTTGCATTCGAGGCACAACTTTCCTATAATCAACCCACTGACAAAGTATCTGCACGACGACAGGTCAACTAACCACTGACCTGTCACATAAGACCGCCTAAATGGCGGTCTTTTTGTTTGTATGCAGTATCGCTCCCCTTATGATCCCCATAACTGACTGATAGTGCGTATGCAGCTCGCGGCTTAGCCGCAGGCCCATATCCCACAGTTCATCGGCAAAGGCTTCCGCGTGGGAAGCCTCCCGCGCATCCTCTGGGCGCGAGATCCATTGAGCGTATACCTGGTCTTGATCCCGTCTGCTGTTTTTCATGTTTGCCACTCTCATTTTGGTTGATGGGCTACCAGTTTCCTGTCACGACGCCCAGCCAGGGCAACCAGTCTTGAAAAGTTGCTATGGGAGCAGCTAGGCTACTGGACATTTATGACCAGTGAGCATAACCTAGACATATATGACCAGTAAAAAAGCAGTAACACCAAAAAAACTCACCGAATTCCACCTTGCCGCCAAAGAGCGGGGCTGGCTGTTAGAAGACATTGCGGTGCGCTGGGACATTAGCGTGAGGCAAATGAGCCGGGTAGCTAACAACCCGAAGCAGAAAGATTTGGATGCCGTTAGAGGGCTTCCAATTTATGGCGTTACGGAGGATTAAAGATGTCAAATTCAATACAAATTTCTGAGCAAAAGCCAACTATCTTGGAAGTGCTGCCAATGATTGAGAGCTATTACGGCAGTAATCCTGCGGGTGGATGTCTTCACCTGATTTTGGATGACGGTAATATTGGTGATGACTCTGTTCGTTTCTGTTTAAATCAAGCAATAAATTGCGGCGATGTTGATGCAGAACATATCGCCAAAAAATTGTTGCTGATGTCTAAAACACAGAGAAGGAAGCTCTACAGATGCCCCAAATTACATTAATAGGAAATGAGGTTAAATGTTGCGCCTTCAAGATCAATCGTTGCGGTTCTTCAGTGTGCTCGATGCGCTTGTCAATTGTAAATCCTACGTCATTGATGAAAAAGCTCTTCATATCCAAGTGTCCCTAGAGAGGATTTCTTGTGCTCTGGATATACCACCTGATTTTGGCTACGCGAATACTAAAGCGAGGTTTCTAAAACCTTTGATTAGCCACATAAACTGTAATTCCGATTTGGCAATTAATATATTAGAAGAGCGGCGAATCAACCGAAAGGTTGAGTATTTGGTAATAGGTATAACTTCAAACCGGTCTACACCGTCAGAAATATTGGGTGTGGCAACACAATTTATTCGCAATCGAGCGCAGTCACATCCTACTGGGAGTAAATGAACAATGAAAATAGCCACTTACGAAGAACCTATTGAATACATTTTTTCAAAAAATAATTCTGTGCCGTCAGGTATGAAGTGGAATAAAGCATATTTGGCGAAACATAAAATTGGAAATCGCCTACCACGCGGTAAGGCATTCAATGCTCATCGCCATTTGGAACGTAAAGTGGGGTCACAATGTCTCGGCAAGTTAATCATCGGCTCCATTAAAGCAGCTTTAGTTAACAGTGGAAAATGAATGTGGTTTCAGTGAAATGTTATCGGTAACTAACAAAGTAAGTGCGGCGCTGCCTAATCGATTTGTCGAAATTGTGGTGATTGGCGATGGCAACGAGCGCCGGGACAGACTTTGGCTGGATCGAGATACAACAGATCCTCTTTGTGAAGGGGAATACTTTGATATTACTCCACCGGGTCTTTACGGTGATTTTTGGTGGGTTGTCCACGAAAGTGCGGATAGGGTTGGGGGAGTGCCAACGTTCTGGGACTTCTCTGGAACTGAGGACCAAGTGGCGGATGCAATCATTGATTATATTGAAGATACCGGTAGTTGATTTGTTATTACTAAAATTAAAAATAGAGGCTTTTAGTTAACGATGAGCAAGAAAATTCAGCGATTGTGGACAAGTAATGAAGTTGAAGCCGCATTATGCGAAGCTTATCGTTTCTCATTTCATGAGCAGATGAAGGGTTCTTATCTCTGCTTTACGATGATGGGAAAACTTGATTTAGTTGTAGAAACTACCTGGGCAAAGAGCATTGCTACAGCCTATATGATGTCTGACATCTTTGCCGAGTACCTGCAAAGTTTTATTGCTCAATCCGTTCCCGCATTCTCTTCCGATGAGGCGAAGCATGCGTTGGAAGGGTTTAGGTTCAAAGTGCCGACAATCACAGCGAAATCGTATGTTTCGCTTCAGGCGGCGCAGGATTTCTTGATAAAGAATCTGCAAAGCAGTAAGTGGTTAACACTGATCGTTTTCGCGCATTCTCGCGGCATATCCGTCACCGCGAGCAGTCAATTCGACTCGAATCAGTGGTCCGAATTCTCTCTCTTCATGATGCAACTAGAAGGTGCGTTTGTAAGGGGCGATGCGAAATCATTAAGCCGTATGCTTGCCCGTGATATGAAGCAATATTCAGTGGAATTCCCTTCGTTCATCGCTGGAAATATGCCATTTGGATTAGCAACAATGGTTGGTCTTGATGAGAAATCAGCATTTTTCGATTTCATCGACCCGGTGGGTTAATTTGGTGTTCACAGGATGATTAACACAAAATAGGTAAGCGGAAAATGCCGGATGATAATAGCGTTATAAAAACCTCCCTTGGCCAATATTTGGACAGCGAGTTAAATGGCAGGATCAATAGCGGTACTCCGTTAATACTATTGGATTCAGATCGCGAAGGCGTGGTTGACCAATTCTTGGTTGACGCGCTTGTCATAAAGATCACTACCACTGCTGTAATTTATACAGTTGAACTTGATTTCGATGGTTTATTTGTATTGAGCTTGCCGGTTATCCGCGTTAGGGATTGGGATCGAGACCTAGATCCTGATGGAGATTTTTTTACGTTCGCTCAGGTGTGCTACCTGATCACCCAGTATGTGAAAAGAACTTCTGCTGGTAAGTAACCTTGTGTTTTCTTGTTTATTCGTTTTTATAGGGGGGTTGTATGAATGACTGCAACGATGATGTTCATGAGCTTTTGAATGCGCTGAAGTACGCGACATCAGAGCGGCTGAAGGCTGCTCAAAGCAAATTCACATCGGCGCGTAACACGATAAGTGCTGAAGCATTATCTTACCCTTATAAATCGTTTTTTAGTCCAGCAGAACAAGAGACGTTACAAAAAGCAGCCAATATACTTGGCGACTTTAAAAATAAAATTGAGCACGCCAAAGAAATTAGAGGCCGTGAAGAGCGCAAACGCGAAATGCACTTAAATCAGTGCAGGGCACTTCGCGATAAGATTTTAGAAAAATCGTTAATAAAACCGGTTTCAATGCAAGACCACTATGAAACTGTTTTATTTCACCTTGCGCTTCAAAATAACTCTAATTCTATTGCACCTGGTGCCTTCTTTGGTCACGGCATTCGCTATGTTGAATCTGATCTTGATCGTGGATTAGATTCCAAGTATTCCCACCTGGAAGTAAAGCATGTGGCTATTAAGTGTTGGCGCGAATCGACTGAATGGCTTGAAACTAATCTATGGCGTCATGATGTTATTCCCGATGTAGAGCGCCTTGAAAAGGTGTTACAGGTCTACCAGGGACAATGGCGATCAGCTATCGAAAAGCTGGATCGGCATTCGATATTGTTGGAGAGATACAAACAGGGTTTGCAGGTGGAGTTTGATAGGGACGCCGCTAAAGCCCGCGAGAAGGCCGCATTAGATCGTAGATCCACCGTTAAGTTAGTGAAATGAGGGTTATCATGATTGAATCAAATCGTAAACATGACTTCGATGTCGCTGTGAACGGGAGACCAAATTTTGTTGCGTTTCATGATCATGCTGTTTATGAAAATAAACCATTAACATGGCACATGGCGTGGGTTGCCAATCATGTGCAAGGGAATAAATTACCGCGAGGCAAAATATTCAATAGACATCGCGCAAGGGAGAAAAAAGCAGACTTAGGTAAGTTGAGTATTGGATCTATTAAAGCAGCTTTAGCGGAAATGTATTTGTAGAGGATTGATGACGTGGATAGTGAATTACTGGAAGTTGCCAAAGCAATGCGCGCTTGGATAGATGCGGTGCCAGCGGATGTGCAACTTCCGACGATGCCCGGTTTTGATCGTGATTGGGCTGATAGCGTCATTGAAGATGCAGAGCGTGAAAGTGGGGTCAGTAAATGAACAAGCAATCGTTGCACCAGGCTTGGAACAAATTTAATGACTGGCGGAGAAAGCCGGTTGTAATTCTTTTCATCCCGTTATTTTTGGTAATCCTTGCTATGCCATTGGTGCGGTTAGCGCAGGAAGGTAAGGAATGGGCTCAAACATCACTGCTAGTCTTCGGGGTTGTATTGTTTATAGCGAGCTGTTTAAGCTTGCTGTCACATAAGCCAGGGAAAAATAGATAATGCGAATTGATATTTAAACTGGAATTGGGGAGTGCCTAATGAGCGACAATGAAGAAGTAACCATTCTGTACACAAATTACAAAGGGGAAACTGCATACCGTAAAATTATTCCCACAGGGAAAATATGGTTTGGTTCAACCGATTGGCATCCAGAAAAGCAATGGCTTCTTGATGCGCATGACGTTGAAAAAGGGGCATTGCGTAATTTTGCAATGAAGGACATTAAAGAATGGAATTAAAGCGGATTAATCATAGGCTAACGAGCATGATCAATTCACCGGAATTCCTTCGTGCAAGATAAATTCGGGTCAAGTCAAGTGATAATCGATTACCAAAGTGATTGGAAATTCCTTGGGCTTTTGCCTGAGCCTGTAAATCCCGCAGAGCTTGCACTGGAGTGGGAAAATGAGGTGGAAGGCAAAAGAGACGGCGAAGGGAAACGATTTTGGATACCATCCCTTTTTCTTTTAGCAGGCCAAGTTAAAAAGGCGTTAGCCTACTGTAAGCGATACGAGAAACGGCATCTGGATGAATCAATGACATCAATGCCGGAATACTTGCTGTGCTATCTGCTTGCGCTGATGATGTCTGATAGATCAAAACGGGTTCTTGATTTTGATGCGGCAGGTGGATTTCTGATGAGGCGGCTGTATGGAGCAAACCCCTACATGATGCTCATCTTATTGGAACGACAATATAAACCCAAGCCGCATTGGCATCCTTCAAATGTTTATGGATCTCACTACGCGGAGAACATACCACATTGGATATACGATCTTTGGTCAGCAGAAAACAAAAATAGACTTGTCGAAGCGTATGATTCAGAAGAATTCCAGTATTACATAGCAGCCGACGACCGGTTGTGGAATCTAGCCACGATTTTACCGGTCGGTATGGAGCGATCAGAACGGTTAAGACGCTATTATAATTTTAATAATGTAATGCTTGGTCGCAGGAAATAGCCGTAGAAGGTTTTTTTATGAGCAAAATTGTCGAACTACCTAGTATTAACGAACCGATTAAAGCGAGCCCCGGATTTGCTAAAAAACAACTCAGCGAATTCAAGCTGGATTTGATGGCTTTATGTGAGTTCGGTTGTTCCTATTGTTCATCAAACAGTGGCAATTTCCTTCGAGTAAATCGTAAAAAGTTCCAGGAGGAAACTGAGCAGCAGTTAGGGAAACCCTACTTACCCGCAGATACCCCGGATCTGCTGTTTGTTTGGCCTGACGTGTTGCAACGACTTGAAGATCAGCTTAGTCGCAAACCTCAGTCATGGGGCGCAGGAAAAACGCTGGTGTTCAGCATGTTAACAGACGGCTTCTCGCCTTATCTTGTGAAGCACGGTGTCACCCGGCGAGCGCTTGAAATGGTGCTCGAACGCACTAGCTTCAGGATTAGGATTCTCACCAAGAATGCCGTGGTAGGCTCCTCAGAGTGGATTTCTTTTTTCGATCAGTGGCGACACCGAGTCGTTGTTGGTCTTTCCATTGGTTCCTTGGACAACGAATGGGCGCGCCGGATAGAGAAGGGGGCATCCCTTCCATCAGCGCGCGTTAAAGCGCTCCACCGCTTGCAGGAAGCGAACATCCCGACATTTGGAATGTTATGCCCTATCTTTCCCGACAGCATGTCACCATCCGCACTGGAAACACTTATAGAATCACTGAACCCAGATAAATTGGAAACCGTGTGGGCTGAACCGTTTAATGATCGAGGCAACTGGCTCAAGGTGCGAGAAGGTTACTCTGTTGGCAGCATCGGCTACCAGTGGCTTACCGACATCTATGAGAGTGGGAATCGCGCTTCCTGGTCCCGCTACGCAACAGAGCTTTATCAACGCTTAGTAAAACATGGCAAGCAGCATGGCTGGGAGAGCAAGCTGAAGTATCTACTTTACGAAGGTGCGATCACTAAGTCCGATGCGGAAAAAATGGCCCCGTTCCGGCAGATCCTGATGCAGGGATTGCCGATGGATGACGGCAGCAGTAAAAATGAGGAAATTCGTCGCTTACAATCGGGTAAAAAAATCGCGGCAAACCTGTCTGGCGTTTGATTGCGGCGATGTCATGATGTTGAGCCATAGGGGTGTACCTGTTTTCCCCATCGCGTCTGCGGGTCGATTTTACGAGCAATCATGAATAATGTAGTATCCAAGTAAATTCTTTAGATAAAACAACAAAAGAAAGGATCATATGGCAACACGAAAAATTATATTGGCGTACACCAATATCCCGTCCTCAAAAAAGCATCAAATCACAGCGAGAGTTCAAGAAGGCAGCAAAGCATTAAAGACAAAAACCTTTTCTATAGGGGAAGCCAGAAACATAGAACAGGCTTACGATGAGGCTTTAAAGGCCGGTAAGGCGCTGTCAAAAGAATACAAAGCGGATTTTACAAAGATCCCTTCGTTCGATGAGCTCACTTCTGGCTCGGGTGAGCGCGGCGGACGTAAACCATCAGGCTCCAGCCAATCGAGACAAAACCCCCTGGTTGAAAAATTTAATAATCTTTCTGCTTTTCGGGCACTAATCAACCATGCTATCCGCACGCATGGTACGGACAAGATGGCCGATATTCTAAATACCGGTTTGGAGATCGTGAGGGAGGCACAGGAAGAGGAAAAACGGAACCATAAGATTGTCTATGAAGCTAACCGGAAAATCGCTGAGGCAGTGCTGGAGGCCAGAGAGAAGGGCGTTCAAATGCCAGCATCCCCGGAGGTGGAATCCCTGATCGATGAGATCACCGCGCAGCGCGCCAGGCGTAAAACCAACGGTCGCTATGCGGGTAGCAGTTATATGCTCAATGGTGAACCGTGGGACGGCAACGGCCAGATGCCTGCCAGCTACGCCAAATGGCTTGCGGAAGACGAAAAAAGGGATGTGCTCTCGCTCAAGGTTGGATAATCACGCGCTGGTGACGATGAAATAGCAATGGGTTGGCCTATATAATACCGACCCTCAATTTATTCATCATTCACCAGGCTAATTCATGACTGTTCGCACCCGCATTGCCCCATCACCTACTGGTGATCCCCACGTAGGCACCGCCTATATCGCTCTCTTCAATTTGTGTTTTGCCCGTCAGCATGGCGGGAAGTTCCTATTGCGCATAGAAGATACCGACCAAACCCGCAGTACCCCGGAATCAGAGCAAGCAATCCTGGATAGTTTACGGTGGTTGGGGTTGGAGTGGGACGAAGGGCCCGACGTGGGCGGTCCCCATGGACCTTACCGTCAAAGTGAGCGTATGCCGATCTACCGGCAATACGCGCTGGAGCTCATTGATAAAGGCCATGCGTTTTATTGCTTCGCCACGGAAGCAGAGCTGGATGAAATGCGCCGGGAGCAACAAGCGAGAGGGGAAACGCCCAGGTATGACGGTCGTGGCCTGGCGCTGTCTGCCGCCGAAGTCCAGTCCAAACTCGATGCAGGCGAACCCTGCGTGATTCGCATGAAAATCCCGGAAACTGGCGTGTGCGAAATCGACGATATGCTGCGCGGCAAGATCGAGATTGAGTGGGCACAAGTGGATATGCAAGTGCTACTCAAGGCCGACGGAATGCCTACCTATCACCTCGCTAATGTGGTGGACGATCACTTGATGCAAATCACGCATGTGATTCGCGGTGAAGAGTGGATTAACTCGGCACCGAAGCATTTAAAGCTATACGAATACTTTGGTTGGCAAGCCCCGGTGCTGTGCCATTTACCGTTGCTACGCAACCCGGATAAATCCAAACTCAGTAAACGCAAAAACCCTACCAGCATCCTGTATTACAAGCGTATGGGCTATTTGCCGGAAGCCATGCTCAATTACTTAGGTCGCATGGGCTGGTCAATGCCAGATGAGCGTGAAAAATTTACGCTGGAAGAAATGCAGGAACATTTTGACTTACAGCGTGTGTCATTAGGTGGACCCATTTTCGATGTGGAAAAACTGAATTGGCTTAGCAGTTTGTGGATTCGCGAGAATTTCACCGTGGAGCAGCTCGCAGAGCGCTTACACGGCTGGGCTCTCAACAAAGAAACCCTGCTGCAAGCACTGCCGCACGCGCAATCGCGCATGACCACCTTGAGCGACTTTGCGCCACTATCAAGTTTCCTGGTCAGCGGCATGCTGCCGGTGAGCGAAGCGAGTTTTACGGCCAATAAACTGGATTTGGAGAAACAAAAGGAATATTTGCAATTCGCCCTGTGGAGGTTGGAAGCGCTGCGCACATGGGAGCGCGACAAGCTCTTTGTTGAACTCAAATTGTTGGCTGATCAAATGGGCTTAAAAATTAAGGATGCGTTGGCACCCGTGTTTGTTGCAATTGCGGGCACCACTGCAAGCTTTTCTATTGTGGATTCAATGGAGATTATCGGCCCTGATCTCAGTCGCGCACGCCTTCGCTACGCTATTAATGCGCTGGGTGGTTTCGGGAAAAACAAAAGTAAAGAGTTGGAAATGGTTTACAAAGCATTGTAATGCTCAATTACGCTAGTTAACCAACTAGTGTAATTTGCCAATAGTATTTGGTTCTCTTTGAGTACAGGATATTTGCCCCGGCGGTTGTTAAAGTCATCTCTGGACAGAGAATTCCTTGTTCTGTAAATGATTTGATCGCCTTCTCGATAATTTCATAACCTTGTTGAAACCTAGGCAGAAATGGAACCAAGTTTTGGATTATTTCATGCTCAGGAAACAACTGGCCTTCGCGTAAGCCTATAAGTCGCAGATAACCTAAGATATTCATTTCGTCCATGTATGAAGACCCTTCGGGGAAATGCTGTCGCATGACACTCATTCTTTGAATTGTCTCACCCAACGCCAATCGACTCGCTTCGTCGATTAAGCGATAGTGTGTGATTTTCGTATGGTGGTTCGGTCCCTTGCCGTCATCTGAAAAAGAATCGTAATCTAGTTCACGCAGTAGATTCTTCAATCGAAAAGGGAGTTCTTGAATGTAGTACCGATGGTCTCGTTTGCTTAAATCTTGAAACCAGGTGGCTAGTCTCCAGTTGGCCATGAGCGACAGCACCAGCAAAACAATTAAGAAAGTCGTCATGGGCGTCTTACTCCAGCACCTGTTCAAAAACTGCAAAATGCCCATTGAAAGGCGCATTTTCCAATGAGACTCTGGGCATACTTAAATCGACCTTTGCGATAATGTCGCACCAGGGAATGAAATCATTGCGCGATCTGTGGCCGCTGAGGTAGATAACATCAACGCCTGTTGATTGTACGCTTGTGACTGTTCCATCAAACGGTTCTTTTTTTCCGCGACGGTATTCATCGACATTGAAAATCAAATCGTTACCGACACTGATAGTTTCTGGACTGGCTTTCATAATTAACCTTTGCTGCATTGGGTTATTGCTATAATGGTTAATGCAATTGCAATCCAATCCAATGAATTAGAAATTGAATTTAAACCGCGCCTTACTTCTTTCCCATGTTCGATAACTGCCTTAGCCAATGTTGGGCTGACTTTTGACTGTTCATTCAATTCACTTTGATCTTTATCTGTCATTTGGTTTTCTCACGGTTCAGGAAACGACGTGCGCTGTTGTGCAGTGGTCTCTTTCAAATATGCGCCGAGGTCAAATACACCTGCTAAGCGCAGGACATCTGCGATAGCGGCGGTTTGTTTAGGCGTATTGCCAACCCCTACTGGGCTCTTCGCTTTTGGCAGAAAAAGCGCACGGTGCTGATTAAAGGGGCGAGGTAGGTGTTGCCATAAGTAGGTGGCTCGCAATTTTCGCATAGCATCCATTATGCCATTCAGTGCCTCATGGTGCCCGCTGATAGCAAAAATCTCATACTGCGCCGTTAAATCGTTAACCGCTAATTCGTCAAAGAAATAAGCATTCAATTTGCCGGTGAGTGTTACCGGGGTTCGTAACTCTTTGGCATTGTGGCGTGCTGCTGCGAAGTGGTGAGATCCGCCACCATTGATCAAGTAGATCCGATCAACCCATGAGTACCACTCAAAATAATCATTGTTGGACTCTTTGTTAATTCGCACTTGATCCCAGGCAAGATTTTTCTGTAGCAATTCCATGCTGGGGGATTCGATGAGGTTGACATAAGTGGACTCTGCCATTTCATCAAGTGTTGCAAATGTTGAAAGATCTTCTTTTGATGAATAAAGCCCGGATACATCCCTTATATCGAGGCTGAAGTGTTTTACCACTCGATGGCGCACCAAAGCGGTGAGCTCTGGTATAGCCAAGTGGAAGCTGCTGTAACAATCGATATGCCAGCGCCAGCCAAGCAGTTCTAGCTTGCGCGAGGGCATTCCTAAATGATTAACCGCACCAAACCGATCCCATGCAATAACGTCTTCTGAGTTGCAGGACTCAGGTAGCGATAAATTAATCGGCAAACATGTTTCTGCTAATTGCTGAATTTCATCGTATGGATTAAGTATGTCGCTTACTGCTTTCTTTACTCTTCGCCACAACGATGGCTGTAGAGGTGTTTGACAATTTGATTCCATGGTTTTGTGCCCAACTTAAAAGTAATGATCGCTAAAACGAATCGGTAGTTGAAAATGAATCCGAGCTTGACGAAATGGAGCTGCTGGTAGAAAAGCTATCGCTGCCACCAAAGCTGCTGCTACTGCTGAATGAATAATCGGAAGAGCTGGGTGGTGGCGGTGGAGGAACGTATTCGCTATGGCGTTTTAAATCGCTCACCAGATCGCTGGATGCGATAGTGCCAATCACGAAGCCATTCAGCAAATCAACAACTCTGGATTCGCTAGAATATTCATAACGATCACCGCTGAGTCGAGAGTCTCCATCGACGGTGCGGCGTAACTCGTTGGCTCTGGCCAAGGAAAGTTCGCTAATGCGCAATTTGTCGTTAGCCACGTCCAACTCACCCTTGAGAGCGCTGATTTTGTCGAGCGCGTGGTTTATCACTAACAATGCCTGATCGTCCTCCGGGGAGGCGGTGGCTTCAGCGAGGGCGGATAAAGCGTGGGTATCTTTCTGCTTGAGCAGTTTAAAGACCAATGCTTTGGCTTCCATGCTGAGACCGTCGGTCGAGGCAAGGTGGTTTTGTTCCTGGTTCAAGCAGGCTTGCAGTTCATTGGTGCGATTGCGTAGTTCTGACTCATAACGATTGATGGCATCTTTGATGCCAGTAATTTCATTGGTCTGGTAGGCATTGGCCTCATAGGTTTCATACTTTGAAAGGGCAGAGGTATAACGATCTTCAATGCTGTCCATCAACGATTCAGCATTGGCTCTTATGCCAAGCAAAACCGAGTAGTTTTCCTTATTGGTTGTGAATTGTGTCCTGCGCGCCAGCATTGCATCCAAACGAGCTGTAAGCGCATTGGCGGTGTATTCCGGGGTGTCGTACCCAGCACTCAAGAGATACCGGAATGCTTTATCAGCGTCGTAGGCGGGAAGCTTGTCAGCAACCTCTTGTTGAAGTTGCCCATAGATTTTTTTACCGCTGGTGCGGTCTTGTGCGCAAACATCCAGCGCCGATTTCAGAGCGAGGAATTCAGGATCATTTTGAAGCTTTAGGTAAACCGTTTGGTTTGCTGCGTTGAGCTCTCGGCGCAATGAGGTAAGCTGATCTTCAATTCCATCAATAGTGACGCGCAAACTGTTGATGCGATCTCTGTTTTGCTCCATGGCGTTCGCGGAGGCGTTAGCCAAATCCGTCACATCACGGCCATACGCAGTGGCATTTTGCACAAGCTGCGTGTGGGCAAACAATTTGAAGGCCGCTGTAATTTGTTCGTTAGCGGATTCAATCGATTTTTTAATTGTATTAGCGTGCTGCTCTCTGGCTTGGTGTTCTTCGCGACGATCTTCAACCAGGTTACGAGTCAGCGAACGAATTCTACTTGCTTCCATCATTACCACTCCAAGATGTATTCAGACGAAAAACCGGGTTCTAATTCAAAGTCCAGTTTGCCTATTGGTTTTGTGCCTACAAGACGTTCGTTAATCACACCGTCGTCTTGTTTATCTTGTTTGAGCTGGTCGTAGCGTTCTTTGCTAACACGCACGCCGAAAACATCGGTCAAACGTTCTTTGCCTGTTTCGGCACTTTTGATTTTCAATTTCACCGGAGCTTGGGCTTCATCAAGCGGCTGAACGATCACATACCATGCTTTACCACCGCTTCCACTGTATTGACGTTCTACGCCGTTCTTGCGGGAATTATCCGGGTTGATGATAAATCGCAACTCCGTGCGACTGAGCTTTTCAATAATTCGCAATTGGTCTACATCGGATTGCGCGGGCAGCGTCAGATTCTGAATGGCAATTCCAATCCGCGCCGCAATTGTGTTGACGGTGGTTTTGTCAGCATCAAGTGCGAGCTGCTGGAGTGATCGCTCAGTCAGTGCAGCAACTTCAGTTTTGAGATCTGCCACCTGATGTGCTGTGTCAATTTGTGCTTTTAGAGAAGTAATTGTTTTTTCAGCTTCGGCCAGTGTTAGGCCAGGCTTCAATAACATTGTGTCGGTGCCAGAAGCCGCAGCCTGAAGTGGAGCAAATGCAGCGACAGCAGCATCATTTTTTAGGTGATTAAATTCTTTCACCAAATGAATGAACGTAGTTAATTCCGCTTGTAATTGGCTCCGTTTACGCCCCAAAGTAGTGTATTCATCAGTAAGAGAGTTCAACAGGTCAAGGGAGGGGGTAACAGAGTTGGCAATGTCCAATCTCCGGTTATTCGCTTCCTTCTGTATTTCATCGTAAAGCGAGTGGATTTCATTGGTTTGTTGCTGAATAGCCAACAGAGTTTCAGCAACAAACGGATATTGAGGCTCTTCGCTTCCCAAATTCAGTTTCAACCATTTTGCAATCGCATCTTTTTCGTCAGTTGCGAACAAGGCCGGAGGGTACTGGGGAATCCGTAGAGCGTTTTCAATA
>CAMLRJ010000001.1 GCA_946482345.1 uncultured Cellvibrio sp. | reverse complement strand
AATTTTTGATTAATTTTTTCTCGGAATATTTTTTCGATTTCTGAAAATTCTACGTCAACCAAAGGACAGCTTTCTATTCCCAGCGCGCGAGCAAGCGCCTTTGGCTTCAGTCGCTGTTCAGCCTCATCACCTTTCAGAAAATAGACGCCTTTTGCGTATTGTGCAGCGCCGACTACAGGATAAAAGCCAACCTCTTTTAGTCGTTCCGGGTCAGCATTATTTTTCATGTCAACTAAAATAATGCGGCGAACGCCGTCTGACATTTTCTGATCGCCCAAGTAGCAATTTATTGCTGATAAATCGACCCACTTAACGCGCTGAGGATTAACTGTATCCGACATCATATTCTCCAAAATCAAGCTGCAATAACTGTATCTTCACCGATCAACAGACCGTGAGTTACATTAAAATCGTATTCATCCCACGCAAGGCAAAGCTCCATCGGTAGACCCGAAACAGCAACCATGAACCCGGCAATATGCTCGCTCGCGATTTGTGCGGCACCCGTTGAGGTTTTTAGTAAAAACTCAGGAAATTTCAGTCTGTCATTTTCGGCTTGTATGCGACTTTCATCATCGGGGGAAGGCGTCGTGCCTGCAAAATAGAAATAACGCTCGTGATTGGCCTTCAATAGCATTAACGTCTTTTCATCAACCGATTTCAAAATGGCCTTCGCAGCAACTATATCCATCTTAAATTCCACGTCTTATTTACGATTTCTCAATAAAAAAAAGGGGCAGGTCCGAAGAACTGCCCTAAAGCGACAAGACAACAAGAAAACTATTGAACTCGTATTTACACGGCAGGAGCCGGGGCTTCTTCCTCTTCCTCATAAGCAGGCGCGCCGATGGGTTCGGGCTGCGCCTTGGCTTGTACATCTGAGGTCAGCTCAGCCCCAATTTTGCCCAGGCCAATATCATTAAGCTTGGTCATTTTGGGGTACATATCCGACGGAGAAGCGTAAACCGCATATGGCTCACCGTTTGGATAACGATTGATCGCAACCGTGGTATCAGCATAGCCAGAATAGGTACGAACATTGTTTTCGCCCGCTGGCTCTTGAATGGTATACGCCGCCAAATGTGGCTTATCCTTATCTTTCAAATAGGTTTTGCGGCTGTCAGCGCCAAAATCGATCTTCTCAATGGCGACAACTTCAACGGTGAAGTGGCCATCTTTAGCACCGTAATAGAGATTCCGAGCTTGTTCGCGGGTATTGTTATCAGTTGAATTGAACTTAGGTTCATCCATACCGGATAAACCAGCAACAATTGCGCGTGCAACATCCAGATTTTGGTTGCCAAAATCAGTTTTACCAGGAACCGCTTCCATCAGGGATTTCAGGGTTTTCTCTGCTGGTTGCGGAACGGAAATGTTCTTGTTCTCGCCGGATGCCTGATCGAAGCGTGTGCCCTGCTCAGTCACTGGGTATAAACGCGCTGTCGCCACCGGTACGGGGCGATCTTCAAAATACACGCGAATCATCGCGCTCACATCGCGGGCACGACCTTTTTCATCGGTGATTTCCAGAGCGTCGGACAGTGCCGCAACGACATTGTTGTTATCCACAGTTGCGCTGCTTTTCAACATTTCAACGTAGGCTTGGGCACGACCTGGCTCATTACCGTTGGGCTTAGCGTCCTTCAAACGAATATGCGCCATGCCTTGTACGACTTCGGATTCTGGGCTGGTTGCCATGGTCTTGGGCCAGTGCGCACGATAGGTTTTCATCCCGTCCACCGCTTCAATTTCACGGGCATCATCGAACGCAATCAACTTGATTTCACCTTTGGCTTTATCAGCCAAGGTTTCGCGATGATTCTCGCCGCTCTTGTATTGGGACTCGATGGCAGCCACGTCCAGTTTTGGCTTGTCTTCGCTGCGCTCTTTGACGGTATTCAAGCGGACACGGATTTGTTCGTCCGGGTTGCTCAACGTATGCCCTACCGCATAGTGGAACCCGTTGTCGGGCATTTCATAGCTATCAACCACCAGATGGATACGTTCAGCGGTTGGACGTTGTGACTTGGAGCCTGACGCGGGTTTGGCGTCCAGCTTATTTGGATCGAATGTTGACATGGCGAAACTCCTAATCAGGATCAAAGTTGGTTAAAAACAACGGCCAAACGGGATAGATACAGTTCAGCGCTGTTGTCAAGATAATCAGCCTACCGCGCACTGTCAACATACAATAAATAAATTTTTTACTTATTTATCAAATATTTAGTAAGAATTTTGTCGTTTGGCTTTTTTAACTTTGTGTTATATTTTTGTTGTTGTGCTTTTTTGACAATTGTTTTATATTAAATGTCAGTTAGTATGGCCGTTGCTACAGCTTGTTTTTATTGACTTTTTCCGCGAAACTGTGCCTATCCAGAGGCGGTGGCGGAGCGAAATCCGAGAGATAATAACTATGACGAATGACACAGATACCGCTTTAATGTCGGCCATGCCTGCCTTACAACAATGGGTATCCTACTGTCAGGAGCGTGGTGTGGACGAAAAAACGGCGCACACCATATTTTCTATCTCTCCGACCAGCTTCAATTCACGAGTAGATATGCTGGATAAGCACGTCAAGATGCAGCAGATATTAGCGGTCTCTAATATCGTCGATGCTGAAGAACCCGTAACCCCCGATATATTCGACGAATCTCAACAACCGGCGACTGCTGTTGTCCAACAAATGCATCGTCACAAACGCGCTGCTGCCAACAAAAAGCAGCAAGGCCGTCCCGTTACCCCTTTTTCCGCACGCACTGTTACCCCTAAACAACAGGAACTCTTTCAACTAAGTCTGCAAATTGATGAGAATGATGCAAAAACGGCTGGGGAGTTGGGTTACATCGCCACGGCAATGATACATGCCTCGTTACCTCACTCACGAGTAACAACTCTGGATGCGCAGGGGAATAAGGTAGAGGGGAGCCTGTATAAAAAGAAAACCAACTACGTGTCACTCACCATAATGAATGACCCGGAGATAGGTCTACCTTTTGGCAAAATCCCGCGCTTAATCACGGCGTTCCTCTGCACACAGGCGAAATTAACCGGCAGTCGATTTATAGAATTGGGTAAATCCCAAGCAGAATTCGCAGAAAAGCTGGGATTAACCAATGCTGGGGGCGCTCGTGGTGACATTACAAGACTCAAAGACCAAACCAAACGCTTGTTGTCGAGCAAGATCAGTTTGATTGGCGAACCAGGAACAGAATTTCACTGGCGTCACGTTAATGTCTCGGATCAGGGCATGTTGTTATGGGACAACAATCCCAATATCAAAAGCAAATGGAACTCACAGTTGGAACTCAATCAAAAATTCTTCGATGAATGTATCCAGCACAGCATGCCGCTTGATCTGCGTGTGATCCACAAACTACAAAGCAGCTTGGCCATCGACATTTACATTTGGCTGAATTACCGCCTTAATTCTATCAGCGCACCCACTCGTATTTCCTGGATGCAGCTCAAATATGAATTTGGGGCAGGCTACGCAGATGACGAACAAGGGCTGGCTAATTTTATCAGCAAATTCAAACAACAGCTTCGCACCGTTCTATCTGTATACAGGGGGGTCAAGGTTGATCCAGACACCGGTAAAGTATTGACGCTTTACCCGTCCGCTACACATGTTGCCCGCCTGAACTAATTCTCCGGGTCTCCCCTATGGATCACAATAGGATCTCCCTCTTTGTAATTTTTGCTTTCCTCTGCTGCCGACTCAAAATCAGCTTTCCGAACACGAACAACCTGTGCATCGGGAAATGACATACCACACCGCAAGTAGTACACCCCTTCCCCGTCGTCACGAATCTCCATTGGCCCCTTCTCCCTGCACACAAACTCCCTAAATAACCGGTATTCATTCACATCAAAAAGACGGCCATCATGCTCGATGTAATCTCTATGTAATAGCACTCTTGGGTAGTCATTCGCATTGGCCCATGCGAGGCGCTCTGCCAAACCTACCAGGAACAAACATACGGCTCCCAATACCGAAGAAACCACCAACAAATGTACTTGCGCCAGCTCACGGCCAGCGCGCTCCTTGTAAGCTCCGCTGTCAGAGGTATAGCGCATGCGCCATAACCGCCAATGTGACCAAGAACAGGAAAAGACTGCACCAAGCAGCGCCAAACCCATCAAACTGAAATAACCATTCCAGGATCGCATCATATAAGCCATGACGAAACCCATCATGACCAGTGAAATGGAAATAGCGATCATTATCTTATCGTCTGGAAAGGTCTGCTGTTTCCCTGCTGTCGAAGTCGTCACGTTAGGTTCTCCCCATTTACGGATCTGGTCGTCTGAAAAGTGGTCCTATTATCCATGGGCAAACTAGGTTTGGGAACGCCTGAAAGTTATCCACAGGGATAGTTATGCACAATGACGTACCTAAAAAAAACTTTTAATGCGATTTATTATCAATTGCGCTATGTGGATAAGTTTCAACAATCCACAATGAAATGGAAATAAATAAACGCCCAAAATTGCGTGCAATTATGCTTTAATTATCAATAAGTTAGAAAGCATAAAAAAGTTATCCACGAAGATATGGAAATAATAGCGCGCTGAAATGGAAATATTTTCACGCTGAAACGGAAAAAAAAATGTGATGAAATGGAAAGTATTTCGCGATGATTTGGAAATGGAAAAAACACGCTGAAATGGAAAGGAGCCAGATATGACGGGCAATCTGAGGTTGTGGATAAATTTACCTAGTATCTTTCTCAAGTATCCCTTTCTAATAGCTTTATCTATTATCTTTTTCTATCTATTTACTATTAGTTGGGAACCGAAATCTGTGGATTTCGGTAATAACCTGAATTCACGTTTATACCGCTGATGGACAGTCGGGACAATGCTATCGCACCGTATTGAAAAGTCATGGAAAACGCCGTAGGCGTTTCCCACAACTTTCCAACACTTTGCCCCAACTGACCACAGCATTCCTGGATCATCGTGTCATGTAGCCTTGAGTGCAACAAAAAGCCCTTTATCTTGATTTCACTAATATTGAAATTGACACCAAGGAATAAGAAAAGTCAAAAGCGGTAATCAGGAAAAGTCCTTATCGTTATAAGACCAATGTACCTTTAATTCGCTTGCTGCTCGGTACTCCAAGTTTTTTGCATCTGCAACAAAGTTGCAGTACCCCAGCAAAGAGTTACCAACGCCACTACCCCAACTAAGTCAATGTCAGTGTTTACTCACGCTGATATGGCAAGGGCAACCAGTTAATTCACCCTGTTAAAAACATGTTTTTTTGATATGTGGGAAGTGATTTTTATCCCCCTACGTTTTTGCCTTGAGATAGGGCTCGCTAATTGCGCTATAACAAATGATGGCGACCCATGCCTGTAGGGGTGTAGCTGCGCTTTTAGTTGGCTTGCCCAAAGCGCGCGGAGGTGGCTTTGGCTGTACTCACTTATGATCGTTTGATGTGGTTCAGACGCAACATAAAAAAACGGCGCTATTAAGCGCCGCAAGCAGGATATTTTGAGGAAAGTAGAAGGGGGTTTAGCAAGGTTTCGCTTTACCAAATACGGCGGTTGCAACGGCATTCTGTTCGTTCCGGGGAAGCTTCATTAAACAGCTTGCGATGCGCTTTGCCCGAGAACTTAAATTGGGATGTACGGGTTCGCGAACCACTACTGACGCCGACACATCGAAATTTGTCCAAAGCTTGAATGTGAGGCCAGAGTCGATAACAAACTCCTGGCTCTCCCAATCCCCCAATAAGTCGTCATGTAAATCGGAAGGTGCCGTTGATGTCACCATGATGTCGATGTTATCCCTGCGGGATAGCATGCGGTAAATGCTCAACAATGGGACCAATGAGTCAATCGCCATTGAGCTTGGCAAGGCAGAAAATATCAACGCGCGGCGAGCTTCCAGAACAGACCAATTGAACTGCTCCAAAAAGACAACAGGATCGTCGTTCAAAACGGATACACCAGGTGATAAATCCTCGATCAAAGGCTTTAAGTGTGTGTATTCACCTGGAGCCGTTAAAGCGATGGATCTGTGAGCACAAGGTTTGCGACCTATACAGGACGCTGCGCTGCCTGCGTGGGTTTCAATGTAGAACTGGTGATCGCTAGCAGCCATGGATCTGACCACCGGACGAAATAGTTCAGTGGCTTTTAGAATGCCGTCTTGCCGTTTTGAATTGTTCATAGGAGCCTCGTAGATACGCGCTGAATTCTGGATTAAAAGAGGTTCTTGCGAATTTCAACACCGACAAAACGGGGCTCATTAAAAAATCCCGTGTTGTTGTTGAAATCAACAAAGCCTTTCACGTTGTCTTCGTCAGTGACGTTACGTGCGAATAGGGACACATCGAGATCTTCGGAGCGATTTTTGAAGCCTATACGGAGACCACCTTCAAATTGGCTATCCGTAACAAATTCTTTGGATTCATAAAGCGCGAGATTGTTTTTGCTTGAATAGATCCAGTCCGTCATAAAGTACACACGGCCAGCATCAATCGGCATTTGATAGTAGAAGGTTAAATTGGCGCTGGTCTTAGGCGCACCAGGAAACGGATTTCCGTTGATGTTGGCGAACCCTTGAGAATTTACTGGGTCAGTCACAGTACATTGACCTGAGCCGCATACCGCTGTGAATAAATCGCTGTCGCGAATTTCCGTATCAGCGTAGGTATAGCCAAAGGTGATGCGGGTATTAGGGGTTGGCAGATATTCAATATCAGCTTCGATACCCTGCCCTTTCCCGGAATCCGCGTTCATAAGTTCGTTGCTGTTGGTGGTTCCCCCAATCGCGCTGAGTTGGAAATTATCAATGTCGTAAGAAAATACGGCGGCATTGAGTCGTAATGTGTCGGAGAAAAAATCTCCTTTTACACCCAGCTCCACAGACAACGCTTCTTCTGATTTAGCAACCGATGGTTGCCCAAAAAACGCTACGTTTCTACCTTGGATCGATGGTGCGCGGAAACCGTCTGCAACGCGAGTATAAAAACTAATTGCGTCGGTAAATAACCAGGTTGCAGATAAATCCCAACTTGGTCTGTGCTCGCTTACATCGATCTCATTCACGCCAGGTGCATTTGAACTGAATTCTTTTTTATCATCGGTATAACGAACACCCGCCGACAAAATCCAACGATCAAAATTAAAACTGTTATGAGCAAATATCGCCGTGGATTTATTCGCATGGTACACAGTTGCTGAATTAAAACCCGCATCCGTAAATACACTCAGATCGGAGTCAAAATAGAACGCACCAACTTGCCATGTCCAAAAGGACCCGGCTGTGTTGGCCAGTCGAATTTCATGAGTGGTTTGCTCTATATCGCCCGCATCGACGGTTTCTGATGAGAAAGGAATAAAACCAGGGCCAACACCGGCAACACCACCGTCGATGTCCCCGGTGTTGGAGCCATCAGCCTTTTCAAAAGCAGAGATCGTGGTGAGCTGGTATTCGCCAAGATTAAAATCAAGAGTCAATGATGCGCCAGACCCATCATATTGCTGGGTATTATTGTTCCCGCCATCATAAAAAACGGTATCGCGGTTGTAATTTTCATTTGGCTCATTCGAGCCTTTATCAAAAACATTTGCACGAAACGCGGTCTGACTACCATCGAGATCGCGAGCATGCACATTCAACAATGCAGAAAATGTTTCGACTGGCGTATACAACAATTGTACGCGGCCAGCGTATTCCTCGTGGCCACCAAACGCATCTTTTTCGCCAGTGTAGGCATTATTGATCCAATCGCCCCTGGATTGCGCTAACATCGAGAATCGTGCAAAGAGTTTGTCATCTACCAGTGTTCCGCCTACAGCAGATTCAAAATTCACTGAATCATAAGAACCGTAAGATAATTTTCCGCTAACATCGGTTTCTGCTGATGGACGTTTTGATGTAAACGCAACGACACCAGCGGTGGTATTGCGACCGAACAAGGTGCCTTGTGGACCGCGAGAAACCTCAACAGACTCAATATCAAAAAGCGGTGTTGATTTGAGAATGACATTCTCCATCACCACATTGTCATAAACGACGGAAACAGGTTGTGATGCGGATAAATCGAAATCAACATTGCCCAAACCACGCAAATAAAAACGCGGAGCAATTCTTCCATTACTGGACTCAATATAAAGACCTGGGATGTGTCCAGAAAGAGATTGAACGTCATCACCGGCTGAAAAGATATTATCGATACTTTCTTCTCCCATCACGGAGATAGAGACCGGTACTTGCTTATTCGATTCCTCACGCTTTTGCGCCGTCACCAAAATTTCTTCGAGTGATAGCCCTTCTTGCCGAGATTCAGCAAATGAAAATCCGGGGGCACCAATAAAACCACCAATGAGGGTAGTCAGCCATAATTTGCGGTAATCAAAAGTCATAATCGTCCCTACTTTTTACGCGAGTTGTGTGTACTTTTAAGCAGGCTCATTGCCAGCTTGTGTTGGTTTGTATCGGTGATTTCATCCAGAATGGAATCATCTGCGATAACTAAATCAACAAATTCAAAACCTGGAACCACCTGACAGCTCATCAATGAGTAATCTGCTGGATGTTTCATTCCGCTCGGTTTGATAGCAAACCAGACGTTTGGAGGCATCACAATCTTGCTGTGGCCAAATGGTTCGGGGCCAAGGTTTTCACTCACAATTTTACCGTCAACAATTTTATAAATGATGGCAGGATCACCGTAGTGATAGTGAAAGGTTTCTTCGAGATCAATGAGCTTGTGCCACACTGAAAAATCGTCAGACGGCAAGCAATAATAGATTGATGTCATTTCATTGCGAAGGCCACGCGCCGTATTAACCTTATTCTTGGCGCGATAGGTTTCACGGTAAAAGCCGCCTTCGACGTGAGTGGCTAACTCCAGGTGAGCTACCAATTCTGCGAAGGTCGAAAAATTGAATTCATTCATATATTTAATCTCAAATATCCTGATCGTCGAATTGATGTGGAGCAGAGATAATGTCCCAGAATATCCCGTGCCTCATCGCGACTTCTATTATTTCGTCTTTTTTCTGGCAGCCCATTTTGTTTTTAATATTCTCTAAGTGATAGTCTGCTGTTCTAACGCTCTTATTGGTTTTTTCGGCAATTTTTTTTGCGGTGAAACCCTGAAAGACGTAATACAAAACGCGCAACTCTTCAGTAGTTAACCATTGATTGGTGAACTCCAAAAAGAAACGGTTGTTTTGGAATGTTCCATTAGATTGAACAATAAAGAATTGTTGGGCACAGTTGAAGAAATTACCGATGACGCCAAGTATCTCCCCTGTATCAGATCGATAAGGAGAGAGACTAAGAATAATTTTTGTAACGCCCTGCGCACCAGTAATGGTTCGCTCGATATTGCAAAATGATTCGCCTTCAAGAACGGAAAGTTCCGTTGTGCGAAAATATTCTGCCTGTGCATTCCAAATTAAATCGTTATCGGTCAAGCCGACTAATTTATCACTGGGAATCCCCGCAATTTTTGCAAATTGCTCATTCACCCACTGGTATGTTCCGTCTCGATTTTTTAGAAAAACACAATGATTAATTGAGTTTAGTATTGTCGCTGAATTCATATCTTTTTTATTTCCTTCGCGCCGCAGTATTACGCGCGCGCATTAATGTTGGAGCTGAACCGTCACGTCGTGTATTCAATTTTCATTTTTACTGTTACCTCTGTTCCTTCCAAATGAGTTTCCTGTTTTTTTACTTCCACTGAGCCACCAACTTGATTCATGTGAGATTTGATTCGACTGATTGCGTCACCTTCACTACCAGGAGTTCCCCCCTGACCATTGTTGATAATCTGAAGCACCAAGGTGTTGATTTCCAAATCAACAGAACAAGTTACTTGTGATGATTTCGCATGGTTGGCCTGCATAAACGCTTCCTGGGCGACCGTTAACAAAACAGATGCTGTAGCTACAGGAAATATCGCTTTCTCAGCGCTTTTTGAAAAATTCAGCATGACGTTGCTATCCAGGGATACCGTTTCCCTAAGTAGCTGACTGAGTGAGTGCTTCAGGCTGAAAGTTGTCATTAGCGAGCTCTCCGACATTGGTGCATATGTTACGAAAACCACAATGATTTAGTCCCTAGTAAAATTTACTAGGTACATAGACCGTTTTTTTTGGACTCAAACATTCATATATTCCTTATAAGTATATATAAAAGTCGGGTTATTCTTATTTGTCGCATAAAATCACGTTGATTGGCGCGAACTGATCAGTAAATGGCTTTATTGATCTAACTGTGTCCAAATGCAGGTGTTTGAACCCTTGCGTCATCTTTTCAGCCAGGTCCCCATGATTGAAAGCGAATAAAACCCGGTTGCTGCCCACGTTTAATTCATACAGGTGCTGGAAAACAGCCAGGTAAGTTGCATTTTCATGAGGTATTTGTGGCCCTGTAGAAAATGTATTGGTTGCAATGAGCCCTGTTGGTGTTAACAGTTGATTTAACTGATGGTAAAACTCCTGGGTCGCAAGATGTTCCGGGATCGATTCTTTATCGAAAGCATCCATGACGATCAGGTCGTATTTTTTGTTTGTGCGAATCGCCTTTCGGACAAACATCCGGCCATCGTCAACATAGGTCGTCATGTTGGGTGTCTCTCGATATTGAAAATAATCACGGGCGATATTAACCACTTCTTTATCGAGCTCTACGGCGTCTACAACAGCCGACGGGTAATGGCGTGCAAGCGCTAACGGAATAACCCCTCCCCCAACTCCAATCACCAGAATTGAATTAACCCCATTGGCAATATCTGTTGATCGCATCAAGCCTTGATAGTAAGGGAACAGGAGTGTGTCGGGTTTATCTGGATCTATACAGCTTTGCTGGCCGTTAAAGCGGCCAAATGTCATGCAGCGGTAGCCATCACCATCAACAACCAAGATGTTGCGATACAGCGAGGTGCGCTGATGGATAATCTTGTCGTACTGAGTAGAAAAGCTGCTGCTTAACGCGGGCAGCGGAAATATCAACGACAGGATAATTAAAAACTTAACCACGTAAATCACCCTTAGCCAAAAAACGGGTATTAGCAAAGATCGCCTCGGCTTCTGCATCGCTGGATTTTGCTAAAGGCGAAATGGCGAATGCCGCAACTGCAACGTTGCGTTTTTTAATCAAACGGCCCAACCCCATCAGAAGAAAACCGGTGAACATCGAAATCAGGATTGCCATCCACAGGATTGTGTTTATCTCGAATAACAATACCAGGTAAAAAGAGGTGATCAGTGTGCCTGCTGCTGATCCCAACGTAGAACAGAATATAAGTCGCCCTGCACTGGCACCAACTGAATCAATTTCCGTTGCCATAAATCGGATCGCATAGGGTGTAACTGCGCCAGAAGCCAAAGTGGATAAACCAAACAATCCAATGGCACCCAGCATAGATCCATAGCGAGGATCTGGAACGGCAATAGACAGAGTTTCCAGCAGCTTTGTGCTAATCGTTACCACCGGGATTGCAAGAACAGCTTCCAAAAAAAGCAACACGCCCAGCGTTGTCATGCTTGGGTTATTTAATGACAGTTTTCCGCCGATGAGATACCCGGCAGAAAGCAGAGTCATGAATACAAAAATAATACCGCCCCACACAAAAATGCTGTTGCCGTAATAGGGAGCCAATAATCTTGCACCCAGGAGCTCCAGGCACATGATAAAAAAACCAGACCAGGCGACAGCGCAAAAAACGATTAGGTTAACAAAGCTGCGATTCATAAATGGCCTCACTCAAACAATGGCTTTCGCCGTGGTACTGATACGGTCTTTGAATACATGTTCCCGCCAGTTATCTTGTGTTACGGGGCCATTTGTACCCAGCCGCTTTTCAATACGCTTGATGGCAATAATTCCAGGGCGGTTATAAATATTTAGTGCGGCAGACATCCCCGGATAACGAAGAAAACAAGCGGCTAGCGAACCCTTACCATTCATGAATTTATTAATCACATCTGGTCGTGTCTGGATAAGGCATGCAAATGGAATTTTAATCAGGTTATGCAGCTTTGTTGGTTCAGCGTTTATTGCGTCATGAAACGCAATGATTCGGCAAATGTTATCGTCGATGAGCCCGAGCCACAGCCCCTTACTCAATAAAAAATCGGCAATTGCCATATCAGCGCTTTTGCCAGGTTGTGCGATGTACGCACCATAAGCGATATGAAAATCCTCTTCACTTTCTTTTAGTTTGGGAAATTCATCACCAATGCTGTCGTAATGTTTATGCAGTGATTCAACTTCACTAATGCAGAGCACTGCTTTTTTGCTTTCACTTGCGTCAGCGATAACAAAGTGGGAATTCAATTTGGCATCAAACATAAAGCTTCTACCGTGGATAGTGAAAAAATGACCACCCGGAGGTGGTCAAAGCGGGCTAGCTACAGGAGAAAAAACAATTAAAACTTCAAATCAAAACCAATGCCTGCATACTTGTCATCGCGCGGATTAGCGAGCTCGACAAGCACATCATTTTCGACAGTTGTGTAGTAAGAAAATAAGGTCATATTGGCAGAGAGTTTGTAATCCAGACCGATACTTGCTGTCTCACCATCAAGCATTTTTACGTCTGATTGGCCATACTGAATTTTGGCCGCCCAGTTTGGAGTAATGTTCCAAAGAATCGAGCCAAGGTATCCCGTTTCTTTATCACTGACACCGTTGTCGTACTCTTCGGCCAAAGCACCAAGCTGTACTGGCCCCAGCGTGACGCGCAGCGCTGCTCGCAAAAGATCGACATCAACAGCTTCAACATCTTGATCCATTGCAATGCCCACGTAGAACGCCGGAGAGGTGTAGGAAACGGCAGCAGAGTAACCGTCATCAACACCATCGGTTTCTTTACCAACAAACGCTACAGATGTGGCGAAACCACCCCAAGAACCGGGAGTTGTATATTGGACGATATTTTTTGAGCGAATTTCACCGCGCAGGATATTAATGATGTCCCCTTCCAGGTCATTAAACAGATCAATTTTTTCTTGCACCGCTTTAGTAGGTGTATCGAAATGACCGGCGATAATAGTTCCACCAGAACCTTGCAGACCGACATAGATGTTGCGTTGTGAAAACGTTTGATTGCTTGCTGTGGTTCCATCGTCCACTTCAGTTTGGTATTCAAACTGGTAGATAGCTTTCAGTCCACCGCTAATAACCTCTGAGCCTTTGATACCAATACGCGAAGCATTGCTTACCACTTCGGTTTTATCATTGCTGTTTTCATCGGCTTGTTGCAAAGAAACGTTAGCTTTTCCGTAAACAACAACATCGGCAAACGATGGCAATGCAATCAAAGAGAAAGTTGCAATCGCAATATGTAACAAAGATTTTTTCATGAACGACGATCCTCTAAAAAGTAACTTTAATGAAACGCTTCTCGCGTGCTTTTTCTTTATCAATCGGCTCCTGGATCTCGGTCCCGGAAGCCTTTACATCTTCATCAACAGGGGCTGATGAAGATGTTCTCTTGCTGATAGCAATGTAAACCGCGACTACCAACACGAGACCGACGACACCCAGTGGCCAAGCTTCAGGGTATCGGAGCGAAAATAAAGCATGACCAACCACCAAGCCACCGATCACTGCTATGGTTGTGGAGCTTGGTTTATTAACAGCCATGATTCATTTCACCTATTTGGTTTGCGCGGCTTTCTGAGACGTTTTCAGTGTTTGATTTTCTTTCTTCAGCGCTTCCATTTGTTGAACCGTTCCATTCACCTGACCAATCAACGATGAAGTAGAACGAACCAATTGGCTGATTTCATTGCTCGTGTCTTCAGGAATAGATTTAACGTCTACACCGATATTCTGGCCGCGACGATAGTTCGCGATGCGCGTAGCAAGAGAGCTGATTTTCCGAGTATTCAAATAAATGAAGATAAAGAACACTATGGTAGGGATAATGATAAAAGCCGCTATTTTCCAATCGATAATATCCTTAACTATTTTCGATTCGTCATAGTTAATTTTCACTGAAATGCCGCCTGCTAAGTCACCCTCTTTGAAACCGAAACCATTGCGTGTTCCATAATGCTTGGTTACGGATGCAGGTGCGTCTTCAGCGTTGCCATGACAAGCAATACACGCCTTGGTGTGAAAAACAGGCTCGACATATTCAAATACACCATCGCGGTGACTGATTTTCGGTTGAACCTTTTCTTTGTTCTCCAGTGCCGTTTTCATTTCAGTCATTGCGAACAATTCAAATGAATTTGGCTGGTTGGATGGATTCATCACATTGAGTGATGTCATCCGAAAACTTGCTGGAAAATTATTTTTCAAAACGCTTTCGGAAAACTCGCGTTGAACAAGCGCAGGATTTTTCGAGTAGAAAAACTCGCCATTGCCAACATCTTTCTTTTCAAGATACTGATAAGGGTAGGCTTCGCCACCTTTAACCCAGATGCCGCCGTGACCCGCAACCATTTGGCCAAGACTTTGTACGTTGTTAACAACTGTTTGTGCCTGAGCAATTAATTGTTTTTCGGTTAAGTTGTGCATTGCTGCCCGAATGCCAAAAAACCATAAAACCGCTAACAGGAGAAAAAGAAAACCAATTTGGGTCGTTATAGAACGATTTTTGATGAAGTTCATTAACATGATTGCGATGCCTCTTTAGGACTCGTTATGAATAACTCGGTTGACGGCTTTTTTTGCGAAGTGCGCTGCTTTCCTTTTCAAAAGGTTCAAGCCGTAACCAAACGTCCTCTAAGGAGTGAATGGCATCGTTGATCTTTGATAAAGATCCAAACACTTCGACGCTCTGGATTTCGTCCAGCATCTGGAAGTCATCAACACTGTCGCCGGATGCGAGCAGGGGTGCGTTTTCGATCAAATCCTTGCATTGGCGGCGAATATCGATATAAGCCTTGTTGTGTTCCAGATACAGGTTCTGCACCTGGTCTGCCTTGGCAGTATTTGGGAAAGCGTTTTTGATTGGCGTAGCCACGTAGCGGCTCACATTGCTGTTGCACATGTTGACTTCAGCAAGAAGAGACTCAAGTAGCTTTACCAGTTTTGGGTGATCACCCATTGACGCGACTGAAACCAGCTCGCCATCGAATTTCAAAATCCGTTCGCGGCGGATAGCGAAATTGACGTTACTGGGGCTGCCAAATAATTCATCAAACTGCCCGATCCCTGATTCGCTTCCTCTGGCATCCTTTTTTGTAGTTGTGCCGGTATTCATACCAAGCAACGATTTAAGCAGTTTCATACTCTCCCCCACTGCCAGCCCATCAATGGGCTGGCTGGCATTTAGGTGCAGGTTAGGCTTGCGGTGGAATATCAGCTTCGGTAGGAAGTGGGATGTCTTCGTAGCCTTGTGGTACGTCCACGTTATCAGGCCCATCGGAAGGCACCGCCTGCGCAGCCGCAGCCGCAGCGTCTGTACGCTTGCCCAAAAATTGGAAGTCGGTCAGAACATATTCGGTGGTGTAACGCTCAATACCTTTGTCATCAGTCCATTTGCGAGTGCGGGCCTTGCCCTCACAGAAAACTTCAGAGCCTTTGCGCGCATATTCGCCAATGACTTCGGCGCGGCGCTTAAACGCGACGCAACGGTGCCACTCGGTACGCTCTTGCAGTTGGCCGGTATTTTTATCTGCCCAGCGTTCAGTTGTAGCGACGCTGATGTTTACAACAGCGGACCCGTCTGTAGGCAAATAACGAAGCTCGGGATCTGCTCCCATGTACCCTATTGCTATAAATCGTTGATAACTGGACATTGTGGTGACTCCTTAGTCAAGGTAGGAAATTGATACAGCGTTGTATCGAGAGTTGAGCCACTGACCCCAATAAACGGAATAAGGAATCAACTTGGCTTTATACTTGGCATTGAACTCCGGGGTGCCCGAGTGGTAATTCGCTGCACGGGTCCAGAAGTCCTGCCCAGTATTTCTTTCAAGATGTAGCTTGAGCAGCCAGGCTGCGATTTCGGCGTTGTAACAGCCGCGCACAGCTACATCGTGTTGTGTAATTTCCGGGTGGTTCCGAAAAAGCCCTTTCTCCTGGTCCCAGTGGATGGTGTTGATTCCAAAGTGCCCCAGATCTTTGCTGCCATTTTCATTTGTCAATATTTGCCCGTTTTTCATGCCTTCTGCTGAAAACAAACCCAGAAGCACATTCGCCGGTACACCTTGCTTGCTGCTGCTTTGGATAATGCAACGGAGTGTTGCGGGACCTTCCTGATAGCCAGACGGCAATGGCGGAGAGCTTTCGCTGAGATTGGCGCGTGCGGAAGCTGACACTGCAATGAGTGTCAGTGCGACAGCGAGCACAAGGCCAGTTAAACGAGCCATCGTGAATTTTTAAACCAGAACCAAAATGACCCGGATTGATAAAGCGTTCGGGTCATAACCTGCCAATACCGATAGCTTTTCTTCATGCCGTATACCCACAGCACAAAAGCGATGGCTAACCAGTTCATGGCAACCATGATGGTTGACGTTGCGAGCATGTAAGCGAAGCCAGAAAGAACCAGGCAGGAAACAGCGAAGAAAAACCGCGATTGAAATTTATGTCCTGCTGCGAGGCGCTCGATTTCTTGTTGTTCGAGGGTGGAGACTGTTTCGAGGATGTGAGTAGCGCGGCAGCGATCCAGAATCGATTTAACTTCTTTCCGATCATTGGGTGCCAATATGTGGAACTCGCAGTGGTCGCAGTTCCATGGGTAAAGCACCTTTGCCTTGCCCTCCCCTCCTTCGATGATTTGACTATCTTCGGCAAGCACTGGGCGAACCAAGCCTTGGTTACAGCTTGGACATACCAGTCTTTCACCAAATGACGACAAGTAAAGATCACGAATAAGGTGATTCCAGGCTCTGATCCCTGTGATACCAAAGGTTGCGAGTGGCGCTTTTATGAAAATAAACCGCCCTGTTTTCCCTAAAACACGAAAAATAGACATAAGAAAAACGCCAAATTGATAAGATAAACAAATTATCTATCAAAATGGCGTTATCGTCAATTTTTAACAAAAACGTAGAAATTAGTCTGAGAGATCCTGTTTTAGCATCACTTCGCATTGCTGCGAAAGATCAATCAGTGCGTCCAAAACCTCTGGTCTGGCCTTGGATTTGGGCTTGCTACCGGCATCAATGTATTCAGTTTCCTCGGCCATCGTTTTTTGATACTGGTTGATACGGTCTTCTGCTGCCCATTTGTCCTCCATCGACGTAAACCCGATCCCGCTGGTAGCTATCTCCAGCTCAAGCAGCTTGTCGGTGCGTGCAATATCAATATCGTCTATCCATTCCTCTTCGGGTGGTACGTCATCGATCATGTAGAGGAATTGCCGCAATATCGGTTGCGCTCGCTCTTTGAAGGATTCGTGATCTTCGCTGGTTAACATCACGCTTGTTGAGATTGCGCTGATCGTGATTTCATCTTCATCCTCAGCGGCGTCTTTAACGGGTGTAGCTGACTCATAGGATTTGCTTGGTTGACTCACCTCTTCCGAGTTAACCAGGTCGGCGATAGCTGCTAACGATTTTTGGACTCCGAGTTCATGGAGCTTCAGATCATCTGCGGGTGTTGGCGTGGGTGCCGGGGCGTCAGGTTCAGAGTGAGCAATGGTTTCCACGGGCTCATTTGTGCTGACGGGCGTGGACGCAGCGATTGGTTTTGGCGAAGGTTCCGCAGTTCCGTTATCGCCGCTCTTCGCTTGGCGTACAGGAATTTTATCTGCATTGAGGAACCAGCCTAACGCAGCAAAGCTGGCATCAACACGGCCAAGTTTGGAACGGTCCTTACGTTCATGATTAAGGTTTAATACCTTGCTCAAATCGCTCAAAACAGGGTCAGGTGATATTGCACGAGTTGCCAGCATTGGGAATGAGCCGTCCACCAGGCTTTTGATAAGAGCTTCCACGGCCTTACGGTTTTGTGGCAAATCCGCAGGTTCTGGGGATTCGATAGGCAGCAAATCGTTGATGCGCATGTCTTTAGGTGATTTACCGGCGGTATAGAAGCCCATACCACGAATAATGCGAACGCCGCCGGTTTTACCGCCCTTCTCTTTTTTACCGATCAGGAATGTAAATTCACCGTTCTCTTGCATTGCGAAATCATCGTAAGCAACACGGGAGCCGCGCTGAATACTGATGTTTTTTTGTTGGAGATACACTTCATTCAGTCCGCCGGTTTCTTTGTCGAAACCGCCTAAAACCGCTTCATCCGCATCGGATGCTGCACCTTGAATGCGTTTCCAGGTTTCTGACTCTGTACCGGATGTAATACGACCAACCGCCCTGATGTTGGTGTTTTCCCATGTTGCATCCGCTTCTTCGGCACTGGATTTTTTCAAACTGGAGAAGTCCTGTGCGGCGAAGATAACGCAGAAGCCCAGAGAGCGCGCCTGTGCAGGTGCCACGGCAAAGCCTATAACGGCGTAATACCCGTATTCGTCAAGAATGGTGTAGAAAGGCACAACCGCATTAGTTGGGCGACTATCAATAATCTCCCGGACAACCCCTTCTACCCGGTTTCCGAGGCAACCTGCCATCATTTGCTTGATCGAGCCTACGATCATTTTCCCCAGCATCCGCAACGAATCAGGGGCGCGTTCCAGTGCAGGCAAGAGAACAACCAGTAATCGGCGATTGATTACTACATCGAAGAAATCAACATCGCCCACGCGCGTTTTGAAAATGTGCCCGTAGTTAAAGGTCAGGTCGTTAAAAATCCTGGTGAGCTGCATGACGATGTAGCCATGCTGCTCCAAGGTTTTTGTTTCCTGCTTTTTCATTTTGGCTTTTTGATAACCCGGAAGGGTCACAAGATAAGAGCGCAACGGGGCAACAATCATGTCGAAGTTTTCGCCATACTTGCCGTTGTGCTCCCACACCAATTCCTCGATCACGTTCAGCTCAAAATATTCGAGATATTTCTCGGGCGATAGATTGATATAGCCTTTATCACGTAGGTAAGTCAGTGGTCTTGTAAGCGCAGCGACAAATGAAATCGCGCGTCCTTTCCACATGTCGCCACCACCACCAGAGTCGTCCATGAGTGACACGATTAATTCAATGAGCATGCCGGAAGAGGTATTGCCCATGATGTTCATGTTGTTGGTAACTTTATCAACTTGCTTTTCGACAAAATCACGGCCAGAGGTGATGAAGTTGATAATCAGAATGTCGTCTTCACGCCCCAAAAGGCGAGCTAGGCGGAAAATTTGTTTCTGGAGGTTTGGGTCGCCTTTACCATCCACGTAGATAAAGCCAGTGTTTTGTATCAGTGCATTAAACACAATGCCCAACAGCAACTCTGTCTTACCGGAACCAGTGGTTCCCAATACCAGCATGTGTGTACGCAGATCAGAGTTGCCCGCGTAGATTTGTTCTTTTGTTTCAAGATCATTACCCAATAGCGTGATACCACCGCCAAGGGATTTCCCACCTGGTGTCGATCCATCCCTCGCTTTGGCGAGCTGTGGGATGCGGTATGGGAAATCGAAACTGCGACGATGCATATCGACAAAGCTGCGGCGAAATATCCATGCGATAAACAGCACAAGTTCACCGCCGAATGGAATCCGAAACATCGTCACGATAACGCCAAGGAAAATCAAAATGATGAGGCCAGCGATGGCCCCGTCACCTGAATTAAAAAAGTCAGAAAATTTCTGACCAAACAGTCGCGTGTCCTTACGACGACGCGACGGTTTTATTTCGTGCTGGCGCGAGGCCCCTTTGTATTGCGTTGTCATCAAGCCCTCGCGGTCTTACGCAGCGGTAGACATGCCGCTTTTGTAATAATGGTTCAGGAGATCCTTCGCAATTTTTTCAATTACAGAGTCGCCCATCGACTCATCAATGAAGGTAGCATCCTTAAACATATCCTCTTTAAGTCTGGCCACGGTCTCTTTACAACTTCCGCCGGGGAACGCTGAAGCAAGCAGTTTCCGCGCTGCTGGTCCCGGAAGTTGCTTGTACATAAGGGATCTCAATTTACGATCCTCTGCCGTGGTAGACAGAGCCCAGAGACGCATAGGGCCGCAGGTAAAGGTAAATAGTTGGGCATACTCCGCACGTTTCGTTTTGAAGCGTGCTAGGAACGTACAGCCATGTTTGTTCGCACCGTTCACATGAACTTTCAGTGCGTTTTCCTCAACTTCTGACATGCCCAGATTTTCGCGATACCAGCGCCGCGTTTCCTCGGTGCCGCTATCAAGGAAGAACATTGCAGTAGCGATTTTGGTGAGATCACCAAAGTCTTCCATTAACTGGGAAGCAAGGATAATTTCGAGGTTCCATTTACGCGCTTCGCGCCCGTCTGTGACGACCTGCTGGGTAAGTTGCGGATTTCCGCCTGTTTTGTGGTATTCATCCATTGCCAGCACTTTGTATTCGTCAACAATGTCGCTGATCAAACGAGTGAAATAATCGAGATAGAGTGGCGCTTGCGTTTTGATTGCAGGCAAATCTTCTGTAGAAAAAGCTACTTTTTTCATAAATGATTGACGGGCAATCATGTACATCAAGCTGGTCTGTTTTGTAGCTTCTGCGGAACCGCCAAGCGCAACGTCTTGGAGGTCGAGCGCGATGATGCGCGCAGATCCAAGATCAAATCGGGTGTGGCTAGAGAAAATTTTGTAATCACCAACAGCTTCGCGAATACCGTTAACGAACTTACGAACGATTTCATCAACAACAAAATCATTTCCTTGCTGCTGACCGTATTCGCTTTTGATTTCCTCTGACATTGCAACTTCAACCAATGTATTCAGAGTTGGCATTGCAAAACGTTGGGCAATTTCTGCCTCGTACACATAGCCTTGAAGAAACAATGCATCTACCAGTGCCCAATAAGTGGTAGCTTGTTTGATTTCAACTCCACGTAGTTTTTTGACGGCCTCATCAAGTACAGCGTCTTGCCCGCTTTTATAGGTTTCTGGACGGGCACGTTCATATTTATCACTCTTCAGTTTGTAGGCCACATCGATCACGCGGCCCACAAAGTTCGACATCCCTTCATAAGGAATGCCTTTGCGCTCCGATGGCGTTACCAGCATAGTGATGAAGTTTTTACTGAAGGTACGATCTTTATCCAATGGGAACCGAAGCCCCAAGGTTGTATCAAGGCAGTTGATACAGTCGCGCGCCGCATTCTGTAATCGCTTGTACACAACTAAATGTTTTAGGTGATCGGGTAATGAGTCGCGCACCATGTCTATAAAGCCAGACGATGACACGCCTATATCGATGATGCCGATATAGGGCAAGCGGATAAGGCCCGGTAATAGGCAGGACTCAAAATGGTTTGAGTTCATCAATACCGATTTACCTGATCCTGGTTTACCGGCGATCAGAGTAATCCATGTAGTTTGTTCGCTCGAAAAGCGTTCATAGCGCAGGATCTTGCCATCCAATGAGCGATACAGCGTTGAGCCAAATTTAAAAGGACTTGCTGGCCTGGTCAGAGGCAGCATGCGAAGAACATCGTCCAGCGGTGCTGGGCATGGTGTTCCAATATGCCTGGGTGATAGTCCAATAACATTGGATTGAAGGCCGAGCAATTGATCGCCCGTTTTTTCATTGATCGAACCGCCGCCCCAGCTTTCCAGATTGCGCCACAGTTTTTGTTTGCGCAGCATTAGCTCTTTAATGCCTTCCGGTGTCGCCTGTGCCCAAGTCATAGCGCCTATACGAAGTTTTACAATGCACCCGTTATCTCGACGGTATTCATTGAGCCATTTAATCGAGAGATTCATGTTGCGGTTTTGCTCGGAAGAAAACGCCAAAATACTGGCAAATAATGATTTGAATGCAACAACGCTCATGCCGTCTGATTCCAACATGAATGAAATAGAATATGGCAGTGCGCGCGTCTTTCCATTTTCAACAGTTTCAGCACGATTCAAACTATTAAAAATGTCATTGAAATATTTGGGATCGCGCGGTGGAACGTTGTAAAACAACGGGCAAAACACGCGCGACCCGACGCGCACTGACGCCGGATCAAGCAAAGGACTTAACTTGATGTCTTTGCGTTTTGGTGCGGTTTCACCTCCTGCTGGCATGATCTGCTCCGGGAGGGACGGGTACAGCAGCTCTGATGCATCATCATGATCTGAGTTCGATTTCCAGCGAGCAGGAATCGTTGTTCCAGGAATTGCCGGAGTCCAATCAAGATTGGTAATGTCTGGATACATTGCACGGCGTATCTCGCGTATTGCTGAAGATACATCGAGCAATGTTGCAGAGTACATCATCAGGGGTGATGTCAAATCATCAATCAGCTTGCTTGCAAACGCGGCATGGCGATCACTGAGAAAGCTAATGGGTCGCAAGATGTTTTGCGCATTCTTCATTGAAGGCACATTATTTTCTTTGCGGAATGTATTGCTTTCCTCGCGAGCAATTTTTTGCTCCGAAGGATCAAGCAGCGAAGGGCGGGACCACAACACCAAATAGCAGGACTCAAAATATACATATCCTGCGTAAGTCTCGGCATTCTCTTCAAGAAGATCCACCACATCCATTTTTAACACATTGGCCGTAGATCGTTGTCTGGCGACAACCGCATCCAACTCCGTTTTTGCGTCATCGTCTTTTTTAAAGACACATTGGATTTGATGCCCTTTATTGCGGAAATAAATACCGAGAGTTTCACTCAATCGATCAACGTTTTCTAAAAACTGTTGCTCAGACATGATATTTTTACAGCCTTGAAAGTCGATGATACTAATGCATGAACCGTCTTTGGCCACAATTGTGGTTCCGCCATCAACTGTTTCAAGATCGCAGTAATCAGTGATGTCAGCTTTTAACATACTGATAACATGCATGATCACTGCTTCGAGTTTACTTGTTGTTGCGCTCATTTTTGCTCATCGCCTCGCTAACAATGGTTTGAACTGAAATTGCTTTTTCATCGTCAGGTAACTGACTGATAAGCACTGAATCTATTTTCAAAATCGATATATAGTCGGCATGCACTCGCAGAAACATTTCGATGCCGAAAAGAGTGGTTTTTTCTGGGATCATCCAAAGCCCTCCGGGCCCTCTAGTTGCTTGGCCTCAATAAATTTACTTGCAGGTGGAAGCAAGCCAATATCAGTTGCGGTTCCCAATGCTTTTTTAAGCCCGCCTTCGGGATAGCGAATCGTTATAGCTCCAGCGCCATAACCAGCAACATCCAACCCACGCGCTACTGCGCGCTGGGCAAAGTTAAACATGATCATGCGATCTGCTGCCCTCAGCCATGCAGCAGCAGCGCTAAAACGCCCTTCCCGCGTTTGAGGTTGCTTATTGGTGAGCGATGTCCATAGCAGTTCAGCAAAGATGCCTAGCGACATCGAAAGCTCATCCAAGGGACTGGATGGCAGCAGGTCAGCTTGAATTGGAGAAATAGGATCGTTGGAACAAACAAGCGCCGATTCGATTTCTATATCAGCGTATTCGCGGAGCTGATCAAGTTCCAAATTGGTTAGCCAGTCGCGCTTGGCTTGCGCACCACTCCCCCACGATAAAATTTCTCCAATCATGGGTTGCACGTTTGTAATGATGCAGTTCGCCAAATAGGGCTTGTCGATAGTTGAAAGCCAGGAGTCGAGTTTTACTTTTCCGCTTGATTTTTGAAACTCCCAGCCGGTGTCTGGTGGGAGTTGCGTTTTAAGCAGTGCTTTGGCGTGGGACAAACGATTAACGCGGGCTGTGAAGCTGGCGTTTTTTGCCGTGTAGTTTTGGTGATTAATCACCTTCACCCAATAGTGATTAGCACACTGCTCAAATGATTTATAAAACTGATCAGGGATAAGGCTTTTCGCGGGGCCAATCGCGTTAGCAACATCTTTGTTGAAAGAATCCAACAGCGTAGGTTTCACGCCGATTTTTTCATGAGCGATGTTGATGACACGTTGAGCGATTGCGGCGATGGCAGAAGCCGCGACGCTTTGCGATGCGTTGTCAATGGTCAAGCCAAGCTCGGATGTTAATTGATGAACTCCGCTACGCAGCCAACCGTCGTTCCTGAAGTTGGCGTGCTTGTTCAGGCCAGCGGCAGTGAATTGATTAAAGGTAAGGTTGGTGAGCCAAATAGTGTCATTAGGTAGGTCGTGAATAGACTGTACTTTTTTGGCTGGCTCACCGCTGATCGAAAACCACGCATCATCCAACGAAATAATAGTTCGATCTTTCGCAGAAATGTTGTGTTCCTGGTTGAAAAGAACAGCACCGATTTTTGTTTTAATCTCAGCCATATTATGCTGCCGCCATTAGTTGTTCGGTGAGAGCAAACCAATTTGTTGCAGTGAACATGGCTTTAGATTGAGTTGCATAATGTTCGAGCTGTTCCTGAGCAAACGCTTCACGGGTAGGAACCAGTCGCATAGGTGCTAGAAGCGCCAAACGGTTGTTGTAGAGCTCATCAGGAGCGTTTGATAAGGCATCTGCCCAAGTGTACGCAGAGCTCAAGTCAAGAGTGCTTGATGCATCATCAGACACGAATATTTTCTTCAGCGTGTCGTGACCTCTTGATTGTAAAATCGCATACAAACTTGTGAGTTTGTCTTTGGTCGCCTGATCCGCAATTAATTCAGATACGAAAAAGGCTCGTGCAATGTGATTAACTTCGGTTTGTGTAATTTCAGGAATGACAGCGAGGAATCCAGCATTACGCATTGCGCACATGCCTATGTGGTGAACCTGGTGGCAAAGATTGCAGCACGTCAATAAATTATCAGGTGCATTGTTACCATGATCGTCATCGAAGTGATGGACCTCTTGGTGGCGAGAGCTTTTAAAGTTGCAGAACCGACAACTGTAGTTGTCGCGCTTTAATACCGCTTCGCGAATATCTGCAAATTTTGCGTCCAAAAGATGAGCATGATCGTCATCCCGCCTCCACAACTTACGCTTAACGCTGCCCGCAGGCTGATTTGCAAATCTATCGGTGAATGGATGCAATACAAACGGCGGCAGGGTTCTGCCATCGGGTAGTTTGACTGTGTTGTTACCGGAATTTTTCGCCGTAGTTTGTTGCATGGTTCCACCGTGACACAAAATCAAAAGAGGGGGGCAGTGCCCCCGCATGAAGCTGCCGACAATGCTGTCGGCTACTGCGCTTTATTAGCCGGTGATAGTGTTTTTCATGATCCACATGATGGTTCCGACTGCTGCCATGGCACCGCCGATGAACAAGCCCACAATTGCTGAAGTGGGCTTTTCACGCTCATCCTTCGATGCTTTGTAGAGAGTCCACAACGAAATTGCGACGACCACAAAACCCATGATGGTGACGATTTGAATGAAGAGCGCCGCACCGGTTTGTGCTGCTCCGTCGATGTTGGCTGCAATATTGTCGAAATTCTTACCACCAGATGTGTCGTTGGTAAGATCGATTTTATTGAGCGCGAGAGTGCCTTGGCTTGCAAGAAGCGCCGCAGAGGCGATCAGCATATTGACCTTGGCTTTGGCGGTGACGAAAGGTTTGGATAGTGACTTCATGATGTTCTCCTAGGGAGGTGTGGTGAGTTAAACAGAAAAAAGGCCAATCAAATTGAAACCAAGCGTGTTATTGAGCGCATCGGCGAACCACTTGAAGTTCCAAGCGAGAACGCCGCCGATCATCCAACCCCATGCCTGACCCATGCTGGCGCGCGCTGTCTGATTAAAGTGAGCATTGAATGTCATCCACCCTTTAATCATTGCTACGAGACCAACAACCTGCATAATCCCAAGCAGCGCAAGCAGCGCTAGCTGAGATTGTTCAGCGAGAGTTGTTCCTGATGCGGAATAACTCATCATGCGCGAGTTGGCGTAATCGGAAGTGAGTGTTCTACTCATCACTCCCATCCACTCCAACGTCCCGCACGCCAAAATAATTGCACCGACAAATAACTGAATAAGTGCGTTGCCCACGGAATAGCGCGTTTTCCCGGCTAAAAATTTGCTGGCGTTATCGTTGGAGGCGCCCCACATCTCAATAAGAGCTGTGCCTACGAGATACACACCGATGAGTACCGCAATTGATTGCAGCATCATGATCAATGTCGGAATAAACACTCCGATATTGATCAGGACTGTTAGCAAATCCGCATTGGATGGATTCATTTTTCAGTTACCCGAGTTACCCAGATTATTTTTTTCTCTTCATCAATTGCTCTAACCAGGTAGCCGTATCCTTCCGCGTCGGTGTCTGACGGAGGAATGAAATCGCCGGTGCTGACAGTGAGAGGATGTGCAAATTCGTTTTCCAGAAACGCTTTTCCTTGAGCGATAGCCAAAATGTTCCAGCCTGTTGAATCGCTTAACTTTATTGATCCAGCAGGTAAAGCTACTTTTTTCATCCGCGCTTCGCGTGGAAGACTTGGTGCCATTACTTTTCGGACTTCGTAGGGATTACCGCGCTGGCCAAGACCACCAGGCGAAGCAATAGCTAAATCAACTTTCTGGTTAAGAGAGTTCACGTTGTCGTTTAGGATTTGCTGATTAGTAGCCAGCGTCCTGATGTCTTCTGATAGTTGACGGCGCTCGCGTTTTTCATCGGAGTCCTCAAGCTGACCTTCGATACCGAATTTTGATGGTGACGGAGTTGCGACCTGGACAGGTTGTAACTCCGTAGTAACGACTTTTTTGCCGGGGTTTTTTTTGTTCTGAGCAACAGCCATGATGATGCCCACAGTGAGCACCATAAGAAGCAAAAAGCCGCCGCCAAAAACACCAAGCAATTTTCCGAATGACCAATTTTTCATAATGGTTGCCCCTTAGCGGTTTGATTGCTCAAACACGTCTTGCATGTAAAAAAGTGCGAAACCCGTTTTTGCAGGCGTTGAATAGGTGGTAGGACGATTGAAGCCCTTTCTTATTTCTTGCCCTGCTGCTGTACCCATTTCACCTAGGGCAATAGCAGCAATTCTCTTGTCCGAAAGTTCGTCTTGGGTCGTGGTGACGACTCCACCGGGTGTATAAACAGTTGTTCCTGTATTCATTTGGGCGGCCTTGCCTAAACCGGTAAGGATGGAGGCGGCACCCAGAGCCGTATAACGCTCGAAAGTGTGGTGATCGATATTTTCCGCCATCCCCTGTGATGCATCTTCTTCACGTAAAGCAACGGCATTGATTCGCATTGTTGGCCGATCATCTTGAGGCGCAAGAGTTGAAAAAATGAATCGAATATTTCGAGGCGCTCGCTCTATTCGGCCAATAATTTTTGCACCGTCCCACTCTCCACCGCGAATCGTTGCGATGATGTCATCGCCATCATCGGTATTAACTTTCCCGTCAAGTTCGCAGTAATCAATCGACCCGGTTTTAATTAATAATTTTCCGTTCGGATTACCCAAAGAATCAGGAGCAGAAGCTTGTGAATTTGCTGGCGAATTGACAGATGTTTTTTGATCGGTATTTTCCGTTTGCTCTTGGTAATAAGTGACTTGGCTATAGCCACCAAATGATTTATTTAATCCACCTGATGGATCTGACATTTTTGTTACTTGGCTAAGCACTGCCGCCTTGATTTTGTTGGTGTAGTCCTCACGCGCTTTTAATAGTTGCTGTCTTTCTTGCTCCATTTTCTGCATGGCAGCGCGCTCCGCTTCGGATTGCGGCTGGCCACTTCCAGCAGTATTTGTTTGCACTGGTGCTGTTTGTGCAGAAGGCGTGTTTGCAGATTTAAATTGCGCAGCAGATGCCTGACCTGTTTTTATTCCTGTAATTGGCTGAACGTTCGATTCCTGTTTTTTTGTTTCAACAACGGCGTTCGACCCAGGAACATGAAAAGCAACCTGACCCGCTTCACTCTGTGTTGTGGCTATGGTTTTTTTATCTTCAATGATGGGCATGAACTCTGGTTGGTAGCTTTGCCCACTTGCCGCTGCATTTGATGCTTCGGCTTCCGCAAGTTTTTGTCGAACTGCGGCTTCTTCGGGTGTTACGGCAGATACCTGAATTTTTGTTTGCGGCGCGGTTGGAGTATCAACAACGGACGTTGAAACCACTTGTTTTTCAGCCGTTAAGCCGCGATACGCGAAAGCAACTGTAGCCAGTAAAGCTACACCTACCAGGATCAAAGAGATCCGCCCTACCCCACTACCAAAAGTCGCAGAAAGGTTTGCTTTCATTTGCGCACCTTTACTGGCTTTGTGCGCCTTATTTTGCTCGCCATTATTCGCCGGAGCTTGATCGCCAGTTTCTTGCTCGAAGCCAGATGCTCCTATTGCCGCATTTGTATTGGCGTTTTCATCATGAATTTCGTTTTGTTCGCTCACGATCAATTACCCCGCTTTTCTAAAAAAATGGTTATTGCTTTGCCGCCACGCAGGAACGTGATCGAGTCATGGAATTGTGCGTATCGGTAAACGCTCAGTCCTGATGTGGACTTGGCAGCGTTTCTATAGGCGGGATATTGCGCATCAGCAGCAGCGCGCACATACATATTGTTTTTGTATAGCCACGCATCGACGTTTTCCATGCCGATTACTTTTATGGACTGAGCCTCGGACGGAGGAACGCCGTCCAGGAAGTACATGAGGTCAGAGTCCAAAGATGGCGCATTGGTAATAGAGGTGGCGTCCATTGAATCAGGGTTTCTCCCCGGAATTTTTGCATCGATGCGCATGTCGATTTCATTCTGCGCAGTCGTAAGAATAAAAATCACCGGTGTTGCCAGCCCGCGCATAGTCACTGAAACATTTCCGTAGGCGGCAATTTGTTTTGCCTCAATCGTTAAAATATTCGTTGGTTTCTGCTGGGAGTTTTGTTGTGTTGCCTGCCCTCCTTCACCACCACAATTTCCCTGATCACAAAACAGAGTTCGATTTAAATGTACGCTTTCAATTAACCAGGGGCTTCCGTTGTAATCGCTGAAAACAATGCTGGTCAGTTGGCCTCTTGCTAGGCGAATAACGGGCGGCGAAATGCCGGGATCTAGCGAGACAGGCAGCGTCCGAGTGATGGGTGTTGGCGGATTTACATAAGGCGATGCCGTTTGCATTTCGCGCTCAAGCATCATTTTTTTTACACGCGCGATTTGCTCAGGCGTTAACTGAGCATCTTCAATTTCACGCAGTGATTCATCCACTACATCGGACACCGACGGGAAAACAACTTCCACGCCTGCTTGTTGCTGTGGTTGGGTCGCTGATCCGTCTGTGGGTGGCTGAGGCTGCTGTTCTTGACCATGAGCTATTTGTGCAAAGACCAATGCGCAAATAGCTAACGTAACTCGGTTGTTTATCATGGGCTCTTCTCGCTTATTTAATGTTGAAAGGCATTAGCGTCAGGGAATCAACACCAATCCCTTTCGGATTTTGGGCCGATGCTGTTTGCTGAAGAATTTTCACCACAGCGAGGAATTGCTGACGTGACTTCGGAGAGGTATCACCGCCGATATAAAACTCGATGGCGATGGGAACGTGGATAATCCAATAAGTAGCTACACCCTCTAGTCCCTGCTCTTCGAGCTGAGCGACCTGAATGGTTTGTGAGCGCAAAATCAGCTTGCCAACCTTTACGCGCTCCAGATTGCCTGAGCTGTCGAGGCTAGACATAAACGCCTTACGACCGTTTTCGGTGTAATACTTGTTGGCGACATCGTTGATCTGCTTGCGCCAGTTCACATAGTCGTATGTGTTTGATTCCAGCGCAGCTTCGGTTGCAAATTCGGTTAGGTCCGTGATTGACAGGCGAGCAGTCGCCTCGCTCCCCACCTGGCATATCGCCCTGTTATCCGTTGTGGGTATGTACCGGTAATGAGGAAACACCCACACGAATGCAGCGACGAAAAGCAGAATAACTACTACCTGCCCGCCCACTACACCCCAAACCCGGAATAGCCGTTTTTTGAGGTCGGCGTTGTCCAGTCTGATTTGTGCGTTTTCACGCACAAGAGAAGAGCTCGGCGTTTCGGACTGGTCTCTTATCAGTTGCTCATCTGATGAAAGCTTCTGTCCATCGTTGTTATCAGTTTGACTCATCGCGTATTTCCCCAGTCTCTCCGTTAAAAATGCAAACGTGATCCGTGCCGTCATAAAACCGCACGTTCTCGAAGTTGGTAAAAAAAAGTAGCTTTATCGTCAGGCCGACTGCGAGAGCACAGATCGCTATCGATGCGACCTCACCGACTGAGCAAAGGGTTTTCAAAATGCGGTTATAAATTCGCATTGTTCGCACATCGGTATCGTGGGACTTTTTTCCCCACGAGCTATTTGCTTCGACATGATCCATAAAAATTTACTCTACCATTTAAAATATTGAAAATGTTAGAAAACCAAAACGACACGAATTTTACATTTACATAGATTATATGCAATAAGAACTTAAAAAATCTATGTCTGTGTGCCTCAAGTTTTCACGATTTTCAGGCACAAAAAAAGCTAACCGCATGTATCTGCGGTTAGCTTTTTTTGATTTGTTGTTAGGTATTCATGCCTAACACAAAAGAATGTGATTTAAATGTGTTAACTATGTGATTTAAATGTGTTCACAATATGAAATAAACATGATTTAAATGTGTCACGACTTTGAATTGATGCATTAATTGAAGTTGATATTTACTTATAAGAATTTGTCCATTCTTTTGCGCGCTGTTTGGTTTTCTCGTTTGGCAATGCAATGTCCGCAGTGTGTAAGTTCGCCATCACTTTGTTGATACTCTCGGGTGAGGCGCTGAACGCGAACCCCCCCTTCCCTTTAAATTTCTTGCCGTAGTGTTTATTCGCTGTGCGTATGCTTCCGTGCCCTAAGAACGCAGCAATTTCGGCGGGCGGCTTATTCGACGACTTCATGTCTGCTACGACTTGATGCCTGGTGCTGTAGATGGTTGGCAAATTCTCTCCGGTCCCCAGCATGCGGATCAGTGCCCGTCTCATACTCAATTGGATTTGGTTGTAGAAGTCAGACACCTCCTCGCTTGACAACTTCCCTGTTGATTTTCCAAGTTTCTCTCTATGTATTCTGGTTTGCTCCAGCCAATGCATGACGGCTGCAAGATCGGTACTACTGATTCCATCCAGCAATAACTCTCTATATTCCCCATTGGCCCTGCCATGGGAGTTTTTAGCATTTTTCACCCTGAGACAAATTGAGCTCCTTATCTTGCCGTCCTGTTGAAGTTCATATTCCCCCTCGCTTGTTCTATGCAGGTACGTGCATAGATCGGCGTCGAACCACTCTGCTGGTCGAAGACCAACAAGCATGTTCGCACGAAGGAATGCCACCATTAATTGCCGGGAAACCGAGCGATAGCGGATATTCGACTGCTCTGTAAGTGCCTGAAAAATTTCTTGGGGGAAATACTTGAGTTTGGAGCCGGATGTCTTTGTAGAGGTGTTGGGTAGAAGTCTGGCCGAAAGCTTACGAAGGGCAGTGTAGGCATCTTCGTATTCCTCAATACTCTCTCCTTGATTCATCACTGAACTTGCTTCGTCCGCCAAGTAAAACGCAATTGCTGCTTTATCAGTTCTTGCCGTGGAACTGGAGATTTCTCCCTGGTTAATTCTCTCTGATAACAAATCAACCAATGCCCCAGGGGTACTATTGATCTGACGTGTTTGCAACTCGGTTATCAGTCTGTTTACACGCTGGACGTAATGGGACTTGGTGTCCTCCGTCAAATTATCTGAATTCAATAACTCTGCAATTTTTGTCGTCAAATCGTGGGCAACAGCGTGCCCATCTATTCGCGTGTTTTCAAAGTTGTCATTCATATCACTACCTGGATTCAAGGTTTCCAACGTTTCTTTCTGCAATCAAGGTTTGCAACTTCACTTCTTACTCGGTTTTGCCGACACGGGTTTTCAATCTTTTCCCCATGTTTTCATTTTCTGGGTCACATTCACTCTGGCTTGGTCACATCACCCCGTTACTCTTCGGCAAGGTGCCCAATAAAACCGCTGACAATGTACCGCACAAATAGCACAGTTTTATTAAGTCAGCAAATTGTGTCCGTCAAGCAAATAATGTTGCCACGTTTTTAGCGCGTATAGCGCCCGTTAATCAAGCAAATGGTATCTGTTAAAAAAGCGAAGAGTAACGGGGTAGTTAAGCCTTTTCTTACGTGACCAGGCGCACTGCATGTGACCAAACGTGAAAGGAGGTTCGGGGTAGTATGATTTAAATGTGTCAACAATGTGTTTAAGTGTGCTAACAATGTGATTTAAATGTGTCAACAACACGCAAAACTATGATTTAAATGTGTCATCTATGTGATTTAAATGTGTTAGAAAAGAATTGCTAATTATCCGTTTAATTTTTAATGTCGATTAAATGTGTTTACTTGGTGATTAGATTTTAAAATGTGGTTATTATTATTTTGTTTTAAAAACGCAAAAAACCGTTATCACGTAAATCTAACAAAAGAGGCATCTTATGAGATTAGCTTTTTCTTTAATGCTATGTGCATCCATGGTCGGGTGTGCGTCGAATACACCTCAGCCAACCACGCGCGACACAGAGGCATTTGCTTCAAAAGTGATAAGTGACAAGGTGGCTGTTGCCGCAAATGCGCAGCGGGAATATGTGGCACTGCTGAATGAAGATATGGCTGTGTTAACGCGCAAACAGACGTCGTTAGAAAGCGATGAAATCGAGGTCGATTTCATCGGCAAACCGCAGGAGCTTTTGCAAACGTTTGCTCATCGTTATGGTTATCGTTATGTCGAGACTGGGCGCACAGCAGAACTGAGAACAATCAACGTAAAAACCGCTCGCGCCAAACCCATTGATGTACTCAGAAATGTCGGCCATCAAATTGATCATGGTGCAGATCTGGTTTTAGACAAGGACGCAAAAGTATTACGCCTCGTTTACAAAAACGACAGGGGGTAATATGGATAGCGCAATTACCTTAGATCAAGCCCTGCAACTGCACGAACGGCCCGCATATGTACAGCAGGTCGATCAGCCGACGGCTGATTCCTTGGCGGGTAAAGTCAACGAATCGAAGAATGATGCGCAGCAAGCGCGAACCAATGCAATTTTGGGTACGGCCACTGGTTTGGGTGTGAAACTGGGGCTAGCGTGGCAAATTACCAATATCAATAGAGCAATTTCAAAAAACGAAAGGGCTCTGGATACTACCTACGACTTTGGGACCTACCTGATCCAAGATAGAGTGGTTCCCCCTGTCATTACAGAAATGCGTGATGTTTACACGCAGGATGGTGACTTCACATTGCGTCTGTCTGGCGCGGCGTACAAGATTGAAAGCCAAGCCCGATTTTCTTCGGTTGCTCCGACCTGGCGAAATTACTTGTCATTTCCCCTCCCGGATGTGTCGCAAACATCCGTTGCCAATATGCTCAAACCTCGCGATGAAACAGAAGCGGGGATATGGCGAGCTGCTTTAAAGGAGGGTTGGTATCAAGGCGTGGAGCAAGCCAACATAATGCTCGAATACGGCTTTGACAAAATGAACCGTGATTTGCAGGGGATGATGCGATTCCACACTTTTGTTCGGCAAGGCAAAATTTCGATGCCTGCGATAGCCTATGAAAGAATGGATTTGGCGCTGGAAGGTTCGACCCTGGCAGTTGATGAAAAGCTCTTGCGTATCACCACGTTATCGCAATTTAGCGAATCGATTCAAAGCTGGACGGCATCAATCAGTATGTCTCCATCTGCGGCTCCCGTTGGGTTAGCTCCCATATCTTCTACGCCTGGTCAAGCTAACGGTGAAGAAGCTACGGGAGCAGGGGAGGGCGGCAATGCTCGCTGAAGGCCAGTATCAGGGTTGCTTAATTCCAAAAGTGGAGTGGATCACTGGCTACAGCGACCCTTTCAAATTTGATGATCCTGATTATTTCAAGTCCCTTATATTGGAAACAAAGGCGAATAAGGCTTCAGATGTGTATGTGACCCCCATGCACCCAGTCACCGGGTTGGTTAATGGGAAGATGAAAGCATTTACTCATCGTCCATTAGATGAGGCTGAGGTCAAAAATATTCTGATATGGGCTGCGGCTAGAGAAACAGCTCTTACGGACATTGTTTCGGGCAGGTCGGTCAACTCCAGATACGAGATATTTGATCCAAAACTACTTGATGCCAGGGGAGGAAAGCTGCGGCACGGTTATCGAGTAAATGCCTCGGCGATACTATCTGCCGGAGGAACCGGTGTTCAGGTCATTTTGCGGACCATTCCAACAGATCCGCCGCCACCTCATGAGATTGGTTTACAGGAAGATGTTGTGCGGAAAGCCTGCCCGCACGACGGATGCGTTTATATTGCTGGCAAGACAGGGCAAGGTAAATCGACGACCTTTGCATCAATCATCCGCTTTATTTTAGAAAACGATACGCCCATAAAGGGCAACCATCTAACCCATGAAGAGCCGGTTGAGTTCACATTTGACAATATTTTAAGTGAACACTCGATCATCGCTCAATCACAGATACCTACGCACTTCAGTGATTTCTACGCAGCCAACCGCGAGGCGATGAGGCGTAAACCTGGTTTTATCCTGATCGGAGAAATGCGCGATAAAGAGACTATTACGGCAGGTGTGGAAGCATCACTAACAGGCCATCCCGTGTTCGGCACGGTACATGCCATCGATGTGGCTGCTGTCATGCGTCGTCTTATCTCCCGTTTTCCTGAGAACGAGAGGGCGACCGCGATTTTTGACATCATCGAGACGGCAAGGTTTATCTTGGCACAGCGATTATTACCCGCTGTGGACGGTAAGCTGGTAGCAGCAAGAGAGTGGCTTGAATTCACCCCGGAGATTCGCGAACAGCTCCTGGACTTATCTGATATGGGAATGGTCACTCAAAAAACGAGGGAATTAGTTCTGCTGCGCGGGCATAGTTTCGAGAAAGAGGCTGATAGATTGCTGCGGGAAGGGCGAATTTCTGAAGAAACTGCTATGACGTTGCGTAGAGGTTAGATTATGGAATGTGGCATCAATGAGATTAAAATGTGTCATCAGCATGATTAAAGTGTGTCAACAGTGCGATTTAAATGTGTCAACAATGTGTTTTAAATGTGTTGCAGTGTGTGAAAACTGTGTTATATTGAACCCAACTTGGTGATTGTTGCCAAGCCAGACGATGCTTGAGGGGTATTTATGATAGGCCGCCATCATTGGTCAAACTGTGCGCCGCCAGCGGTGCTTTTCAAAATTTCTGCTGTAGCAGCGGTTCCATGGTTAGCAGTGTTGTTATTCCCAAGTGCTAAAACAGCATGGGCAGCACTGATCATCACGGTGTTTTTAGTCTACGTGGAGATTTTTAAGAAAATGACGGTTACAGCGTGGTTTAGAAGCGTTGGTGTTTTCTTAATAGGCCGGATCAAACCTACCCGCAACATCATAAAAGAAATCAAGGGCCAGTAGGCTCACTTGGAAAGGGTTCTAGCTATGACTGAGAAGAAAAAGATCGTTTATGTTGGCGTAGATGATGGTCACTATGCCGTCAAGGTGTGCCTTGATAACGGCGCAACATTCTCCTTTCCTTCGCGTGCGGCGCAAGGGAAAAAAGTGCTTGATATTGATGAGAGCAACGGTTCTTCTGCGTTTTACCAAACGGAAGAGGGCGTTACTTTTACAGTTTCCGAATTCCTTACAAACTATGAGGACACGCGATTTGCGGACTATCCAAAGTCTCCGCTTAATCGAGTCCTCATTCATCATGCCTTACTTCGTGCTGGGCTTGGCGACAAGAATGTGGCCATCACAACAGGTCTTCCTGTAAGCCATTACTATCTACCCGGCGGTCAGAAAAACGAAGCTCTTATTAAAGGCAAAATCATTAACCTCAATCGTGGGGTTTCGTCAGCTTCAGCAAAGATGGCAAAAATTGTTAAATCTAACGTCTCCACGGAAGCGATCAGCGCTTATTTCGACATGATCATGAATATGGATGGGAGTCCGTCCGAGCATTATGAACAGTTGAAAGAAGAAACTGTGGGTGTTATTGACATTGGCGGCAAAACAACAGACTGCGCAGTAGTACATCCCGGTGGCCAACAAGTGGATGCTGATCGCAGCGGTTCATTTGATGTTGGTCTGTTGAATTTGAACGATACCGTGTCTGGGCTGCTACGTTCGCGCTACGAGCTTGAAAATGTGCCCCCTCGCATGGTCGAACAAGCCATCAAAACGGGCAAGGTCAAGATTGCTGGAGAGCAAGTAGTTGTTGCTGATCTTGTCGCCCAGGAAAAACAAAAGCTGGTTGAAAAAATGATTTCTGGTGTCCGTACCAAAATCGGTAATGGTAAGGATCTCGATAGCGTGATTTTCGTCGGCGGTGGCTCCATTGTATTACGCGAACAGCTCGCACCTTTATTTAAGCATGGGCTTTTCCCTGACAAGCCTGAATTTGCGAATGCACGAGGCATGTTCAAAATCGCGAAATTCATTTTTGGCGAGGAAGAGGCGAATGGCGAATAAGGTTGTTCAGGGCGAAGAGAAGACGGAAAAACGCACGCGCCGTTTCCCAATTCTTAACGATGCCGACAACCAGGCCATTGCCCCGGATCTTGCACAGATTCTTGCCAATGGCCCGCCAGGACAACGGGCTGCATTCATTCGAGCTTTGGTGGTCATCGGCTACAAAAAATTAAAAGAAGCAAACTCACCAGGTAATAGACATGAGGAAGGCGACTAATCGAGAAAATGTGAATCGCTTCGAGGTTCAGTTGCGGGTCGGTAGCAAAATCGAAAGCGAGATTATTGCTGAACTGGATGCAAACGCTGGGGTGTATGGGGCAAAGCGTGAGTTGTTGATGGCTTGGATGTCTTCTGGCTTTCATCAGTTACAGCAGCGGATAGATCAGGTAGGAGCGGGGAAGGACGGCGTAAGTGCTATGGCGTCGGTCATAACTGACCCGTATCTGGTGGCGGCCACAAATTATTACTTGTGGGCAGCCAAGAATGGTCAAACCTCTTCAGCACCGGAGGTTGTGCCCATTGCCGCAGAAGTTGCCCAAGAGATTAGCCAGCCGACATTACAGCAAGCACCGGAGCCATTAATTGATATTGAGAGTTCCGATAATGCATCGAGCAAGGAAGATCAACGTCAGGTAGATCGCGCAGTCACAGCGGAGACAGTTACTGCCACGAAAAAGCCGAATCCATGGGGCAGTTTTAAAGGTATTGCAGGCACTCAATCAAATGACACCAATGATAACTAATGGAGGCGAGCAGCAACTAAAGCTACTTTAGTTGCTGCTTTTTCTATGAAGAACAACGAAAAAACATTTTCATTCGGCGACCCCATGATATGGGGGGCGCTTGTGCTTTACGTTTTTCTTGTCGGCTGGTTTTTGTGGTATTCGGGGCATACGACTATATCGATGATCTATGCCTACATAAGGTACGTTGAGCTTTTTTTGTTGTATGCAGCCAGCTCATTCTTTGAAGAGGTTCCTGTTTTATCCGGCCCTTACAACATGATTAATGAAATTTGTGATCCACAATCACTTGTTGGGGCATGCAAAAGAAATTTCTACACAATGCAGTGGGTAGAAATTAAAAACTCGTCGTTGTGGATAAATTTATTCTGCTTAGGCATTTTGATTTATTACTGTGTTAAATGGATGCGAAAAATCAATGCCGAACACCCAGGATTAAATTACAAAAAAACCCACAATATCGCGTCTTTTACCAAAGAAAGTATTGCTCTCTATCCGCACTTAAAATTGTTTTCGCAACTCAATTTAATTGACAAAGAATTAGATGACCCTTTGTTTGGCATGTCGCAAACATCACGACAATTTGCTTTTGCACATAGGCTCATTAATGGTTGGAAAAAGGAATCTGACGGCACTTATACCCCTTCGATTGATCGTGATAAGGCGCTCCTTATCTTCAAGGAACAACTCGGAAAACATTGGACTAAATCAACAGATTTGAGTCCATCTGAAACAATTTTGGTGGCGTGTGCCATGCCAAGATTGGCAGCTACAGACTCATCGCTTAGTGATGAAGCCTATAAAGAGGCAATGGCCGATAGCAGCAATTTGATTGCATGGTGCTGGGATCAATTTAAAAAAGACCCTCGCGCCAGCGCTGATGATACCGCGTGGCTTCACCCTACAATTCCTCTCGAAAAGCCTCGCGCGATCATCCAAAAATATATTGGCTCGACCGTTGTTCAGAAGCTTATTGAAAAACATGCATACAACAGAACCATTTTATTCGCATTTTACATGCAGGCTCGCCGGTTGGGAGTTCTGCCACCTGCTGAATTTCGGTGGTTGCGCTTTTTTGATCGTGAGATTTGGTATGTGCTTCAGAATATAGGGCGACCAGGCGGTTATTCCGAAGGTGGCGCACCGCTTTGCCATTATTTGTACGAGTCCAAACAAGGCTCCGCAATTGCAGAGCCTCAGCTCGACAAAGCGATTAATGCGTTGGAAACGCAAGTGTGTGGCTTCAGATATGGGCTGGCAGACAAGCAGAAATACGAAGAAATGGAAAAGGCGCTCAAAAATCCAAAAAACTAATTACATTTTCTACAAATTTGTTAGAATAATGATAACACCCATTTTTGACAAATTTGAACATTATGAAAACAAACGCGATTTTGATTATGATTGCTGGACTGGCGTTTACGACCAGTGCCAGCGCTCAAAAATCCATTGAAATCAGGGAGCAGCAGCAATCATCTTTCGCTGAATCAGCGGGTAAAGTTCCTCAAAAAATTGATGATGAGGTCATTTCTCGATATGGGAAGGTAATTTCCAAGCTCCCTGTGGGCGCGGGAGGGCTCACCGCATGGGTTGTTGAAAAGAATGGTAGCCAAGTCGTTTTGTACACCACATCGGATGCGGGGGCCGTATTTACAGGAATCGTTTGGGATGCTCAAACAGGAAAGAATCTGTCAGACCAGTTCCTTCCCCCATCAAAACAGTACCCGAAAGAACGAAAAATTCCCGAGGGGTCAGTTGCTGGCCATATAACGCCACCGGCAATAATTGCTGGAAGTGCAGCAATCGAGAAAAAGCCCTACGGCGGTCCTTACCCAGAAAGCATCAAAACCGTATCTGAGCTGGCTGGGCATAAAGAAGGCTCGCTAGAAGTCCCTAACACTGTGTACGTGATCATTGACCCCCGTTGCCCGATTTGCAGAAAAGCATATAAAGCAACGAGGAAGCTCATTAAAAAAGGCTACTCAATTAAATGGATACCAACATCGGCGCTGGGAGATCCTGCTGTAGGCGATCCTCTTGCAGCAGTATTGCTGCGCGGTAGCAAAGCGGAGATTGCTGATTTGTTGGAGAATCACAACTCCCCCAAAAAATCGTTACTCGATGCCGAAGCAAAGGCATCACTCGATTTAAATTTGCAGTTTTTTAAAGCAGCGTTCAATAACAATCCAGGTGCTGGCCAAGCCGGGGTGCCAGTAGCGTTCTTTTTAGATCGCAGAACAGGCCAAGCCAGAATGCTGACTGGATTTGGTGACAACGCAATTTTGGAAGAAATATTTGGAGCAGTTGTTTATGAATAATTCGATTGAAATTCAACTCGATCAAGTTGCACCGGAATTCATGAGGGTCAATTGGCAAGGCGATGAAGACAAGCCGAGCCATATCGGCTTTAGAATTGGCGAAAACTATCCAGAAGTATTTCTCTTCAAAACAGATAGAAATGATTTTGTGCGGCTAATGCTAGCGTGCGACAAAAATAAAATTACAATTGGTTTTGCATATACAAATTGGCAGGCAGAGGCAAAAGAACAGTTATTTGCTACTTACGAAATTACCGGCATTTCAGACGACTTGGACACGGTAATGCGGTCTGTGCAAAAAAAGGTTTCAGATGCATTTGTATCTTTATTGAAAACCGCTACCCCGGAACCATTGGAAACACCTAAAAATAATGAGGCACCACGCAATAATGTTTCAGTGTTAAGTGATCGTGACACACTGGCAGCGAATGATATTGCCGGGAGCGCAGCAGGGCGCGTGAAAACAATCGCGGCAGTGGCAATTCCGTTTTTCGTGATTGCCGGTGGGTTTCTGTATTTCAACAACAACAAAGATCCGCTTGTAATTGATAATGGTCAGGTTCAAATGACCGAACAGGCGTTTAATGAGCAAGTGGAACTCACTAAAGCAACGTTAAAAGCTATGGGTCTTGATCCTGGTGCAAGTGGAGACGTTGGATGTCTGGCACCACAATAATCGACCCTTTTAGGGATTTTTCCTTAATCACTGTGGAAGAGCGCTTGTCTTGGCGGAATGCTTTGCCGTTGCATTTGCTTAGCTACATGCGCACCTCCACTGGAGGTTTGCTATCTAAAAATAAAATCGAAGAACAGATAGCTCCGTTATCACTTGCCGTTCGGCAGTGTATAACTGAAGGTATGAATGTTTCTGAAATAGAAACTTATATGTTGACTCACACTAAACGAGCAGGATTAGAAGAATATGCCGATGCGTCATGCAGATGAAATAAATAATGGCGAACAATTAGTTGCAACAATGGGCCGCTTATCGCGATTGTTGATAGTTCCCTCTGTGAAAGTTTTGGCTGATACAGTCCTGGTATTGCATGAACTGGTATCACTGAGCGACAAAGTGTTGGCTTTAAAAAGCTATTTTAATATCGTCCAAGACATTCAACGGCAAGACCGTGAAAACTACGATGACGATGATGGCAAAGCAACCAGGGAAGAATGTACAGAGGATGTGTTTATGGTCGCGTGCTCGTTTCTGCGCGTTGAGATAGCCAAGCAAGGGAGTTTTTATTACCTCCGGGGTGAAAGCCCTGATGCATCCATTCGCAAGGAAACCAAGATCCATCGAAATCCAATCGATATTGATGATGAGGCCGTGTTAAAAGAAGTCTCCGCTTACTTGTCACGTCCTGATGAAAAGCGGGGTTCTGTTGAAAACGCGCAGATTGCCAGTGCGATCAATCATTTATCCCATCTGATTCGTTTGCACAGAATGGTTCCGAGGGCTGTAGAGTTTTTGAAATCAAACGAAAGCTTTTCAAAAGTTGATGTTAGAAAGCAGTTTGGGCTCTCACACACTGACTACGAAAAGATTATGGCGATGGCGCGACGCCGGGGCTTAATTGAACTGCGAAATCGTAAAAAAGACCCTGAGAACAACTATAAGTTAATCAAAGAGCATCACGAATTGGTGCTCGAAAAAGCGAAGGCGCTCGGGTGTACGCCGAACAAGGCTCTTAATGACATGATCACTGATTTTCAGGAGCTGCTGAAAATTAATAGAGTGCAGAGCACAAGTCGATTCTCTGGATAACCGGGAGCAATCATGCAAGAACAAAAAGACGAAGGGCCACAAATTTCCGAAGAGGAAATGAAGCGTGTTCGCAAGGCAGCGCAACAGTTGGCGTCCTACACAAACTTTATGAAGTGGTCAGCCAACTTTAAAAAGGGAGAGGTATCCAAGCATCCGCGACATAATCAAGTATTTATGTTGTCGCCAATGCAGAGCTCACGCTTTTGCTTCGCAGTGGACGGGGGAACAGTTTTTATTGGTGCTCAGGATTTTGAAGCAGCATGGCTTGCTCATTTGCCCCTGGACAAAGCGTTTATCTCTGACCGCTTGTATGTTTCTGTTACCGCAGTTAGCTGTATGGATTCAAAATTTCCGCCGTTGGCCATTGGATTTTTTATTGATGATATGGCTAAGCGCAAGTTGATTGGCGATGCAAAAAATTTACAGATCATTCCTGTGACCGTGAAAAACGGTAAGGTGGTTGATCACGGAAGAGCAAAAACATCACCAATTCCGTTGGTGATCGGCGATGTAATTACTCACTTGTTTGATGCGCAGCAAACTGCGATGAAAAAGCAAGACATGTCACGGTTTCTATAAACATAAGTCAGGAGCTAGTCACGATTATGAAACGTATCAGCGCATTGTTAGTATTGTTGTTATCGATCACCGGTTGTATGACCACCCAAACTATGCCGGATGGATCTACTCGTGTTTCCTTAAAGGCTCCTGAAATTGGGAAGCTTGGATTGAACAAATCCGAGCAGTCAATTATAGATCCTGATGGCAACCTCAATCTTGTACCGTCAGCATTAGGCTCAAACAATGAACCACTTTATTTGGGAGGGCAATTCAATTACGCCTGTACTAAATACCTGGTCTACCGAGCGTACAACAGTGAAGCTCTGAAATCGCTGGCCGACGACTCTTGCCGTGTTGATTACTACGCGCGCCAGGAATGGCTAAAACGCCAAGGAAAATCGCATGACCAATCGGCCATCGGGCTGGTTATGCGACCCAGCGACCAAAAAATCCATTGGAATCAAAAAAGGGACGCTGTGTTACGTGAGATTGGAAAAGCATCCAACGTTAAATTCCAATTTAAAGGTTTGGCAACCGTCGGTAAGGAAGGGGGCATTTCGATAAAGCCTGCGTTTGGTGCTGATGCAGCTCAAGACGACTTTAGGTTGCAATTGCCTTCCACAGTCCCCGCAGTAATCGAAGATCCTATTGAGGCCAAAAAGGTTGCAGATAATCTCGCCAGCCGCCGCACATCAATAGGAGAACCATTGGTTTGTACTGGCGTTGCTCGCTTTGTCAAAGCGGAAGATACATTACAGCAGTACGGGCGTTATGTTGCTGCTTACGATGTCGTGAATATGGGTTGTAACACAGCCTCAAGTAAATGATCGCTGCTGTGATGCGGTAACTTGTGGCATAAAAAAAGCCCCGACACTGGGGCTTTTTTTATTGCTTCAAATCACTTATGAAAAATCCCATTCATCTTTTTCATACGCATTTGAGCGGTCAAGGTTGGCAGATTCAGCCGCACCGCCTTTCAGCCAACCTTGATCCAAGTTGGCCTCATTAGCGGCACCCTCGATAGCAAACTCTCGCTGTAGGATTGCAGCCTCAAGAGAAGCAATCGTTGAAGGGGAGGGCTCACCATACCCACCAACTATATCCCTCGCCAAATCGCTTGGGAGCGCATTTATAGCGCTTCTAAGTTGCTGGCCATGCTCTGCCAGTACCGGTTGCTTTGCCACGGTAATACTGCTGTCTTGTGATTGCAGAATAACTGCTCCAAGCGGTTGAAATTGCATACCCATAAGTGTGTCCTCTTAGTGCTCAAAGTCGGAACTGCGTTGGAGCGGTTTGTACTTCTCAAGAATTTTAGCTTTCAATGACTCGTTGTAGTCATATTCGGCCTGTTGCAAGAGATTTAATAGGGAGTCCTTCTGGCTCAATCCAGATAATTGACTTTTAAGTTGCCCAAAGTAAAGCCGCTTGTCATCGGTTGTACCAGGAGCATTATCGATTGCATCAACAGCATCGATCAGGCTTCTCTTCAGTTTTTCCTTGTTTGCATCATCGTGCGCTATGGTAGGCCCGTAGCGCACGGATGAAACAACGGCAGAATTAATTGCCACCAGTACGCCAAATTCCTTGGTCCTGGTGTCCAGGACTTGTTCACTGATCTTGGCATGCGGCGGGTTGTTGCGGAACCAGGCATTTTCTTGATTCGCAAGCTTGAGAATGGATTGACGTATGCGTCCTGCATCCGGCTGATTGCCCAAGGCACCCTCGGCAATGTCACTAATTGTGAAGCCTTTACCGGTAGCGTCGATGCCACGTTGGCGGAGCAAGCCCGCGCCGACGACAAATGTTGAAGCACCCTTAATTGATAGCATTTAGATCACTATGTTTGGTTGATTAAAAGTAAAGATTATAAATGCTAAATCCTCATAATTTCTTGTCGAAAGCACGTAAAAATTTGTCTTTTTTATCGCATTATCTGCGTATTGCATAGCAATTATACGGTAATGATGACTAAAACGTCTTTTTTGTTAAAAATGCGTCATAACACCTTTATAACAAACACCTGTAAAATGATGTAAGATTACTATATTTTATATCCTACTGCGTACTTTGGAAAGGGTGACAATCTATGGCGTCCATGCCGTTTTCTCCATGCAATGACCCCACGGCATGTACCGATGAATCGGTAATCATGCTGCGATCAATTTTCGGGGATGTTATAGACGCCCTGGTATTGGGTCTTGATCCCAACTCCGTAGCGGCAACCAGCAATTTGCTCGCCACAATGTTTCAATTTTTTAACTCCGGGATACTCATCATTGGAGCAATAGTCGTCAGCTATGTTGCCATCGTTGGTACGGTAAACACGGCAAACGATGGAGAGGCCTTCGGTAAAAATTGGTCTTCGGTTTTTACCCCACTGCGGATCGTTGCAGGGGCTGGTGTATTGTTACCCTCAGCAAGCGGTTACAGTTTTATTCAAATTATCGTATTGATGGTTGCTTTATGGGGTGTAGGGTTCGCCAATAAAGTGTACGAGGGAGGCTTAGCACTTGGCATTCTGACACCCAATGGGATAGTCGATGGCGTTAACCAACCAGGGCAATTCTACGGGCTTCGAGATTTTGCGAAGCAGTATCTGGCGGCGTCTTATTGCGCGCGAGCAGCGAACGCAATTTATTCAGCCGCATCCGCGACGGGACAATCCCCCCAAGTAATGGCCGGGAACACGCATGACAACTCCGTTAGCGTGGACGGTAGGACCGAGTACATATTTCAGATTAAAGATCGTAATCCAGCGACTAACTTGGCTGGGGGAGACCCGCTATGTGGAACGATTAAAATTGCCCAGTACACTCCACAGCCAATGTCTGATGCGACATCAGCAGCTCTCGAACAAATGCGCAGCAATCTACAGGATCAAAAAGCCCAAGCCGCTGTACAGATGATGGCTGACATTGATGCTTGGGTGAATAGTTGGCCTACCTCGATTAATGAAACGGGTTGGGATCTGATCGACAGCGACCAGTTCAATATCATCGTTAAAGCCGCTGAGGATGGATTGGTGGCATCACTTGCTGCACAAGTGTCTGGCGGTAAAGGTGATGTCGATGCGAGCATAACCGCATTTGTCACGGCCATGCAGGATGGGGGGTGGGCCAACGGCGGTGGATGGCTCCAGCGCGTTGGTATGATCCGTGGACAAATTATGAATATCACCACTGAGCGGGTAGGGGAGACAACAGAGCCTTCCTACAGCGCCTTACCTAATGATGTTCGCGCAACACTGCTCACCAACTCAGTTAAAGGCCAAGTGGCCGAAGTCATTAAAAAATCCGAGTTAAAGGCCACCTATAAATCATCGGGAGTCGTTAAGCCTGAAGATTTGGCATCCCTCGTGCCCAATGATCCAAAAGCGGATCTTAATATCGGTGCTCTCAAGTCCGACATGGATTCCAAAATGTCCAGTCTGGTTAATCGCACCATGCTGGATGTTGTGGAGATAGCCACCGGGGCGAATGGAACAGGCGTGACGCCGCTGTGTGGCACCGCTGGCCAAATGGGTGGATCAATCAGCAGGATGAAATGTATCGGTGACTATCTGACCATAGCGAAAACAGCTCTTACACTCGCCGATGTCACCATCAAAACGGCGGTAACTGCCTTGCGGGTTGTTGCAGGCACATTGTCTTCGGTTTCGGTTGTTGGCACAGGTGCAAATTTTGACAAAGTGACCGACCCTATCTGGGATTGGGTTCTTGAAGTGCCGCTCAAGCAACTTGCAACGTTGATGAGCTACGTGGAGCCGTTAGCTTTCTATTTCAGCGTATTCTTGCCTAGTCTGCCCTATACCATTTTTATGATTGTTGTAGTTGGTTGGATACTCCAGGTTCTTCAATCCATCATAGCCGCACCGCTGTGGGCTGTTATGCACATGACTCCTGATAGAACCTTCATTGGCTCGCAAAACCAAGGCTACCTATTACTGATGGCATTGTTTGCGAGGCCAGCGCTTGCGGTGCTAGGTCTGTTCGCGGCCATCAAGGTTTCTGATCCTATTATCGATTTCATCGCCAATGGATTCTTTGACATGCGGGGTGCTGTGGTATCGAGCACAGGTGCAGTAGGAGCCATTTCCGAGTTTATGACGTTTGCCTGGTGGCTAATCCTATTTGGCTTCACATTATTGCCGGTAATGTATATGTGCTTTACCTTGCCCCAAGTCTTACCTGATTCGGTGTTGCAATGGGCTGGCGCTGGATCTGGTGCAGGCGATTTAGGAGCGACTAATGCTGCTGGAGCGATGAAAGCAGGGGGCGCGGGGATTGGTAACGTAATCACCCAGAGGGGCGGAAATTCCAATGCCCGCATTGGAACTAACGGGGGCAACAACTTGCCTCCGGGGGGCGGTAACGGAAACGGTGGTGGTGGAGGGGGAGGCTCGCCGACTGGCGGCGGCGGTGGCGCGAAACGAAAATCACTTAGTATCAATGGCCAGGGTGTTACACCTGGTCCAGCCCCTTCGTCATCGAGTGGCCCATCGCAGTCCAATACAGCCAGTGCGACAACGGCCTCCAGTACCTCACAGTCACGAACCCAGTCGATGTCAAATAGTCAGCAAGGAGTCACAAGCAATACTTCTGGTGACTACCTGACAAGCTTTCAACAGCAAGCACCGGCACAGTATCAGTACAGCCGTCCGACAGGAAACAATCGTCTTGCCGCGACAGCAGGGGTCTTTTTGGGGTCGGCAGTGAGAGGCGCAATAAGAGGTAAGCCATCATTATCTCAAGCGATAGAGGATGGCTCCTATGCTGGTGCCTATGGCGTTCAGGGATTCGCAGCTAAAGAGAGACAAGAAGCGCTTTCGAGAGTTAGGTATGACGGATTGACGGAGCAAACACCGCCACCGTCAGGATCGAAACGTTAAAACAAAAAACCCGGCAAATGCCGGGTTTTTTGTTGCCTTGTATTGATTGGTAACTGTAGCTATAGAGCAAACTCTGAATCTTCAGATTCGGATAAGTCCCCAGTCCCAGATGCTTCCTGGTTAAAGGTTGGTTCATTCAAGCTCAGCATATCAACGATGAATTTATGCGTTTGCGGGAGCATCAGCGCAAAATCCCGGTCCTCATGTGGCGCTCCGGTGATCTCATCAACTGACATCTTAAAGTCAACAGCCTTCTTGTACTCCCCGGCAAACACACTCTTAATCTGATTCTCCATTGCAGGGTCTTGCGCAATGACAGATTCCACAACCCCTTTGATGGCATTGATAAACACTACAGTTTTGTTGTATTGGTTTATTTGGTCCCTTAGTTTCACTGATTTTTCACGATTTGACTTTGCGAGATCCTCAATGTTTTCCTGGAGATTTTCGTTTGCCTGCCGCAGCGTTTGTACAAGTTGTTTGAGCGCTGCATTGTCTTCTTGCAGAGCGGCGTTCTCTTCAGCCAGCTCCTGGTTTGCCTCGCGCAACGCTTCGTTTTGGGCATGAAGCTGCCCTACAACCTGATCACGTTGAACAAGCTTTTCCTCAAGTTCCCGGATGCGCTTTGCCTGTTCAATAACAGCAATCCTCAACCGGTTACGATCTTCCTCCAGCTCTTGAAACTGAGCGCCTACTTGCTCTTGATAAACCTTATGATTGGCTTGTAATCCTGCAATCGCAGCATTGCCTTCATCAATTGCTTCGTTGTAGCCAGCGGTATTACCTTCTGCATACCCTACGTTGTAGCCTTGCTGATAGCCTTCGTTTAACCCTATTTCTCGGCCACGAGCAATACCTTCGTCGATGCCTTGTGATCGACTGATTTGTTGCAATACCCACGGTTCGGGATCGCCACCACCAAGGGGAGTAATTGCTGATTTCATAAGGCACCTCATAGATAGGGTGTAATAGTTGGTTAAATTATTAGCAAATAAACAACAATGTGTCAACTATGTGATTTAAATGTGTTTAAATGCGCTAAAATGTGTCAATTCTCTAAATTATTGAATCTATTGGCTTTTCCGCTTCTTTAATGGCTTTTTCAGACGGTAGACCGTAGATTTTGGAGCGATGTAGTGCCGTGATTACCCAATCCTGTCCAATTACCTCGTTTTCGAGCACTGACCTCAGTACCAGGATGGGAATCAGGTGATCCACATCATTGTTCACGTAAAAACAACTGAACCATTCAGGCAACAGATAGCGCTTTCCATCGAACTCATTTACATCAAATAGGACAGCAAGAGTTCCTCCAAAACTCTTTACCTGATCGCTTGGCAATCGATCACTGATCCAAAATGCAATATCGGCCAGCTCACCAGGACTAATAGGAAGTAAGGCTCGCACCCTTCCATTCACGTTATCGAAGGATATACCAGGAGCCAGCCTGGTAAGTGTGTGGGCTTCATTAATGACGGGCTCAAAAAAGCATAATCGGCTCTTAAAATGATCAAGGAGCGCCAACATTTCAAATGCTGCTGGGATGTCGTTTCTCACCGCGTCAGTTTTCTCACCCATAACAACGATAACGCCGCTGTCAGGGTTCATTGCTTCGCTCAAGAGCACCTCTAATTCTGCTGATCCCATCTGATCTTCTCCAACATACAAAAATTTCAACTGACAAGACGGTAAATTTCCATTTCTTCGCGCTACAAGCGGCATTGATTCTGGCATCAAGCGCCTTACCTGAAAAATCAAAGGTATGGATTTGTTTTGCCAATTAACATAATATTTTAACTTATTGTTAGAAAACAATGTTAAAAAAATGATTTTCCGATGTACAGATACAAAAAAGGCGCGTGCTAACTGCAAGCGCCCAAATGGAAAGGTGAAGCCCAAGAGCTTCATTGACCACCATAGCACATTAATTGACCTTACAGTTGCAGAGGACGTTTTATGCTGAAGCCAATAGAGAATCTTGTGAAAATCGCAGCAGGACAGGGTTGGGATGCCGAAATACTGGACCGAAAGAGAGAGGCATTGCTTCAGCAGGTGTTAAGTCCTAATAAACCGACCCCAGATGGCGTTAGTGTATTGGGCGCTTATGCGCACGGTGATGAAGCCATGCGTGTAGCGTTCTATCCCCACGCAGGTGTCGGACAGTCCCCAGCGCACTACGCGGTTCAATCCTGGAGCATCAATCAAGACCAATGGATTACTCAGAAAAGTTACTTTATCCAACAAACCAATGCCCGCCATGCAGCAATAGAAGATGCCAAAAATTGGTATCCGGTGATGGCAGGGCAGGATGTGCTTGTTAAATGGGACAAGGCGCTTGACGCTCAATCTGATCCTTCAGATATTTTCACAAATCGTGCTGAATTTGCCGAATTCTGGTATGACGTGAAGGATGCCTCATGGGCAACTCGATACGAAGACCAACCTGCGGCGTGGGATTATGACCTGGCGTGCGCAGAAGCCCTGTTTATGTATAACGGCAGGGTAAGCGAGGCTCCCGGCGGATGGGACCCTACAGACATCGAGATCGCGCTGGCAAACATGATGAGCGAATGGGGAGAGATCCCCAAACCAGTGTTTACCGGATCGCTCCGAGATCCGCTGACAGACGATTTCACGTCCTTCGTACAATATGCGTCCCCGGAAGAAGCCTTTTTAAATATCCGCGAGTCTGGGAAAAACGCCCGTCTTCGGGCAACCATCCTGATGGATTCAAAAACCCCCCAAAGCTACAAGCTTTTTCTATACAACAAGCGCATCCATGACGATCTACCGGGTGAGGTGATTGTTGAATCGATGCAACAGTTTCTTGATCAAGCGGAAATGTCATACCACGCGAAAGTGAATAACATTACCGAGATAACCCCAGCCGTCTTGATGACAACGCATTACGAGATCGAAAGCGAAATCAATGATGCAGACTATGAAGAGAAAAATACCGATGATGAGCGAAACCATCGAATTGAAGCTTGGGCATACGGAACCACAACGTTAAAAGCTGACACCTTCAACATTCAATTCAATTGGCAAGCTGATGCCGATCCATCGCCCTACGCAGATCCCCACTATGACATTGCTCCTGCTGATAATTTTGAATACAAGCTCGATGGTGTGAAGTTAGTGTCCCTAGATGGATCGTTTTTGAATCAAGACCAGGAGAAGGAAGTAATAACCAATCTGGTAAATGCTACTGAATGGAAGGCTGTAGTGCATCAGCAATTGGTCCCTCAAAATCCTGCTGTTTCGCAGGATCATGACGCTCAAGACTTGCAGATCTAAGGGGTTAATATGGGGGTCGCATCTGTAAAAATATTCAGCTCCGTTGTAGATATTATCCGCAACCTTAAACAAGTACCTGATAGAACAAAAGAACTCAAGGAAATGTGTGATTCCGCTTACAGACAGTTATCTGACGCAAAGCTTAAATTTCATGATGTCGGTATAGAAAACAGTGAGCTAAAAGAGGAAAAAAAACGAGCTAAAAAGAGCGGGCAAAATGTGAGCTCTCTGACGAAAGAAATTGCTTCCAATAAGAAGCGTCTCGCTGATTTGAAAAAGATAATTAGACTCCATACCAAAACACTCCATGATATTTATCCGGTGTTCGCGGCGAGCCATGTATTTGATCAGCAAAATCCCGAATTGAAAGGCCGATACGGCGAGAATGAAGACTCTCAATTTCAAATACAACGCATACCGGTATATGTTGATGATACCAATCATGTGGTCCATTTTGGCTCCTTTCAATTTGCATATCCAGAAATCGATTTTCGTCGAGAAAAAGATAGCAGTCTTAAACTGAAAGTAATAGAAGCCAACGGCCTTGAAATGCCACATTTTGATTACGACATAAACTACGATTCCCTTGAATTAATCGGTGTTGTCAACCACGCTAACAATTTTGTTAGCAGCTTATTGTTAGGGAGTAAATTCAACGATTATTTCAGGAGGGTTAACTATTATATTTGGTGCGCCCATGATGAGGAAAGAATCAAACGGTTTTGTAAATCACGGAAGTATCTGATTCCACAAATGGTCTATCGATACAATCGGTTCCATAGCTTAATAAGAAAGGCTGTTGACAACCAAGAAGAGCAAATAATACCGGCAATCCTTTTTTTTGGTAAAAGTGTGGCTCAACTTAAAAATGGATTGGGGAGCGCTTTGTGGAAAAAAATTGTTAAATCATCACCAACACGAAACACTCTGATATTCAGTCGTTTAATGATCTTGCTTAATAAAAGTTATTTTCCCGATGCGAAGCATTACGGCGTATATAAAGGGAAAAGAAAGCCTCGGTTACAGCACCTCAATATCGGTGATTTTAAGCAAATATTAGAATTGCTTTATGATTTTCCATCGTCATTCCTAAAAATGTCTTTTTTCTATAACTACACAAATTATCGAAATGATGTCCCTGATCTAATCAAAATACACACTTACTTGCAGTCTGGTATATGGGCCATTACTAATGGCTCATATGATGTGGGCGAGCTTGAGAACAAATCCAAAGCTCACGACTATGATGGGTACAATCTCTCTACTAAAAAGTCCAGCAGAGCACGCATCATGTATCTCAAAAGCGAAGTGATGAATAGACTCTCAAACCAATTTATTGACACCAAAAGAATGGCTGAAAATCTTGATCGCTTATTCAATCCAGGTTGGTCAGCAAGAAGAATGCATCGAGAACATGAAAACCTTACTAGGGAAGGCTTAAAGGCAAGGGTGAAAAACAGGCGGTTTAATTTTAAGAAAGATTGGCCTCAATCCATCGTAATAGGTGATGTTAAAGCCATCTTGTTAGAAACCACTCACTCTTTGATTTTTGAAGGATCTGAAATGCGGCATTGCGTAGGTAGTTATTCCGACATCGTAGATTCAGGGAGTTCGATTATCTATTCATTAACGGCTGAACAGGGTAATGAAGTATTTAGAAGTACGCTTCAATTGGCAGTGAGGGCGAATGGGGTTAATCCCGTGCAAAACCGATCCCTGTACAATGAGAGGCCCATTCAATTACTCATCGACGCTGCACCACAAGTTGCTGCGGAGATTAACCGATGGTTGGCAAAAAGATAGTGTAAAGCCCAAACAAAAAATGCCGACACAGAGTCGGCATTTTTTTTGCGCAAAAAACCAACACGCAATCAGTTTCTGAAATCTATCTCAACACGACGATTAGCCAATCGACCATCTTCAGTTTCATTCGATGAAATATAAACCCCTGGCTTTGCAGCCGTTGTAATTTTCTTAGCCTCGATGCCACGCACCAGGAGCCATTTCTTGGCAGCTTCGGCGCGCCGCAGCGCAATCTTCCTATTGGCATCAACAGTCCCTTTATTATCCGTATAGCCGGTAATATCGATCAAGGACGCAACGCGGGCGTTTTCCAATAACGACTTTGCGGTTTCTGAAGATGGGATGAAATCACTTTTGGCGAATGCAAAATTCAGCGTGATCTTTTCCAACTTGTTTTCTACCTGAGCGAGGTCGTTTTGTACCTTTTGCGCGCAAGTTTTGAGATCCCCAATCTCTTGTCGCGCAGCGGCGAGTTGCCGCTTGGTTGCATCAAGTTCTGCCTGCAACTGGAGTACCTGCTTGTTAAGACGCTCCGCCTCCGTCAAAGCAGGCTTGTTGTTATCCAGAATAACCTCGTTCGGGGCAACAACGTTGGCCACCGGGGGAGGGGCTTGGTCGCCAATCACTTTGAAGTCGGCATGGGCGTAGTTGCCTATGGAAAGGGCGATCAGAAGAGACAGCGGTTTTAACACAACAGTTTTCATAGTGGCCTCACTCGTAGGAAAAGGTTTTTAACGATAAACAACCAGGCGTAGCCCAACACCAACTGAGTGACGGCCAGCAATGTAAACAACTGGACCTTCTGATGAGCTCCGGCAAGAGGGGTGAAAAGGAAGCTGGGGAACCAGCAAAAGAGAACAGCGATAATTGGGATTGCGTATAGAGAGCTATGAACGGCCTCGGTGCGCTTGGTGACTTGCCACCAGTACCAAGCAGCGCCAATGAGATACGCGGGTAGGCAGGTTAGTGCCATCGCCAATCCAGCGTATGAGAGGGCAGTTAAGTAAAACCGTAAAGATCCGGTTTCAATTTCCCCAAGGAAGGACGACAGGTAGGCGAACAAGCCCATAGCAGCGACCAAAATCAGTGGCAATGAAACCAGCCATAAAGCACGCTTACGCAACGTTGTATCATTCCGCATCAATATTCCCCTTGTTAAAGGCTGCAAGTTTTTCGGCATCTTGAACGCGCAAGCTTCGATCCACCTTGATGTACGCTCGGGTGGTAGTGATGCTGGCGTGGCCAAGCTCATCCTGGGTGGATTCGATGCCTGCCCCGGCTAACAGTCGATGGGAGGCATTTGTGTGTCGCATGAAGTGGGGTGACATACGTTGTATCTGCTCTTTGATATGAGGATCATCGCAGTCGTGCGCGGCAAAGGAGGCGATTTGATCCATGATCAAGCCCACTGCTCGCGGCGTTAGGCGTGGATCGGGTGACGGCTTTTCCTGCGCATCGCGCTCTCGGCGAGAGTTGGTATCATGTCGGGGATTGATACTGGGAACTAACGGGGTGCTATCCGTGGGGTCAGGGAGCCCCGGCAAACCTCGGCTTTGACGAAAAAAAATCAACTCATCAAGCAGTGCTGTGCTGACTGTTACCTCGCGGGTTTTATTTCCCTTGCCCGTGACACGGAGAAGCCAATTGTTGTCACGACGAACAAAATCCCTCATGTACCCTTTGGCGGCCTCCTCGCGGCGTATACCTGTGTAGTAAAGCAGGTGTATCACCCAACGAACCCGGAATTCATGAGCCTTTGCGTGCGCCCCATTAAGAGCGAACTTTTTTTTGCTCCACTCGGATAGCCACATCCAGGCGCTTGTATCAAGCAGCCTATCAGGCGTTTGATTTGTGTCTGGTTTTGGTTTCGCGGACAAGCGGAATACGTTGCGAACCAAATACCCGCCGTCCACCAGGTAATTGAACAACTGGATGATGATCTTTCGTGATTGCATCAGGGAGGATCGTTTCATTTCCCCCTTGATCCTGAATTTGTGAGCGGCAACGTTCTCATCCTTGCGCAGCTTCCGGGGTCGTATCCAGGAAGGGGGAGGGTTCTGAAGCAGCTCCAAGAAGTCGTTGGCATCCTCGACCTTCATGGATTTAAACGTCAGACCGACAATCTCCAACCACACCAGGAGTCGCATGGCTTCCCGATGATATGAGTCGAGCGTGTTTGCATTACCGCGCGCGGTAGCATTCAGCCAACATTTAACCGCCCCAGCATCATCTTTAGCATCGATCACATCACCTGACTCAGCGGCAGGGATCAGTTCTTGATTGGCATCTATAGGTGTTAAGTTCACAAGCGTCGCTTCACAATTTTATGTTGTTTAATGTTTTTAACTTTTTCTAAATAAAAGCTATTCAATTTAAAATCGTTTAATTATCCATAACATCGAGGCTACAAGTCAAATATTAAAACCTTCGCTTGTATGTGCATGTTTTAAAACAGATTTTTTACAGAGACGGTTTTACGCTGAAATAGGAAGCAGGGATAGAAATCCTATCACCAAGACATGTTTATTGTAATGAACATTACAAATAGTCTGCTACTAAATATCGTTTCACGGGACGTTTCACAGTTGGATCTGCAACTATCAATGCCGAGCGACACATAAACGAGATTTTGTAAGCAAAACGACACATAACCGAGATTATCAACAGCGGTGCCAGGCTAAATGCACGTCGTTATTAATGTGCAACCTACTGTTTTATAAAGATATTTATGAATGGAAATCGGATGAAATCTCGTTTATGTGTCGCGGAATCTCAAATTATGTGTCGTTCGCCGTCGGTGCGCGGTGTTTTACGTGAAACACCCTAGCCTACCCCTAATAATTCCCATTACCTAAGTAATGGGAAATAACTAGCCTTAAAAGTACATATTAGAATGATATACGTTCATATATGTATTGCATAAAGGCAAAACCTTCTCTATGATGCGAGTCGTGACTGATTGAATGGGGATTTCTCAAGTGAAAAACGCGAAAAGTGATTACAGCTTCCACGATGTGGCTTCCCACAGAGGGCGCTTTCGAGTTTGGATACAAAATTTAATGCTGACTCGTGCCGGATTCGTCCCAAGGGCTTGTTATAAGCGGGAACTAAATCAGGAAGAAAAGAAAATTACGCTGAAATTGGTTGATGATGATCAGCGTGGATTGAAGGGCGTTTTTGTTGTGGTAGCTGATTCCACGGGAAAACCCATTGTTGACTTATGCAATAAAACAATAGGCTCCGTTTTTGGCGCTGACCAACGGGTGATGGTTGAGTATCAGAATGGTGTAGTAATTATCACGTTACACCATATCTGCGAACTGTCAGCCGCGCGGGTGAAATCGTTGAAAGATAGCCTCGCGAATGGATATATAACTGAAGGCACCTTGTGCGTAGGGGTTGGAATGGCAACCCTCGCCCTCCGCGACGGACTTGCTGACACCGGCATTGCCATGCAAACCGCGTGGGTTCTTGATAGGGACCAGCGTTTTCTTGATACGGCAATTTCAAATAATCCCCAGGCTGTCAAATCAACTACTCAGGTGGTGGCCGCCAAGATGGAAGAAATACCCCGGAAGTTGCTATCAAAAGTCGATTTGCTGCAAATCTCAATGAGTTGTCGTGTACATACCAAAGCATCTAAATCGAGTAAGCGCCGGGAAGTTGCTGAAGACCACGGCGACGCTGCGGGCGTTTATGGGTTGCTCAAAAACCTCGAAGATATAAACCCCGCCATCATCGTTTCTGAAAACGTGATCGAGGCTAAGGCGTCTGCAACATTCGTGCTTCTAAAGGCCATCCTTGCGGAGCTGCACTACACGGTATATGAGTTCTCCCTGACAAACTCACAATCAGGCAGTTTTGAAAACCGCCTGCGCTACTGGATGGTTGCGGTAGATTCAAGCATCCCCTTCTCCACTGACTTGCTGCCGGTGTACTCCAGAGTTTACCCCCGTTTTTCTTATTTGATGGAAGAATTTGCCGAGAACGACCCGGTATGGTCAGTGCCAACCGAGGCTAGAGCCAAAAAAGCCCAACGTGATCGCGAAAAAGGAAATAGCTTTTCAAATCAGGCCCCACTCACACCCGATAGTGAATCCTGCCCAACGATCCGAGCTGACTACATGCGCCGTGGGAGTCTTGATGTTCGTGTACAGGGTCCAGAGGGTAAATATCGGATGCTAACGGCGAAGGAGCATTGTGTAGCGAAATCAGCTCCGCTGTCTTTAATCGACAATTTGAAGGAATGTTTTGCCCACTATGTATTGGGGCAAGGCATTGATATGAACCAAGGGCGAGGTATTGCTCACCTGATCGGCGCAAACCTCGCCCGACTTTCTTCCGGCAACCAGGGGGCAATCGGATGATTTGTTATATCAAGACCATCGACTGGAGGATTGCCGATTTGTCGGCACTTCCCGCCGATGCACTGGAGGATGTTGAGCTTGATCTTGATGATTCCAACGACTCAACACCTGAAGAGTAAGGGCTGGTATTCGTGAGCCAACACGAATACCAGCAAACCAAAAACCCAACATCGTCTAAGAGGTAAGGAAAATGGTCACTGTCAATTCTACACATAAAGTCTTAATGGAAAAAGGTAAGCGAGCAGCCGACAAGCTGGATTTGGCGGTGTACCCGCTGAGCCTGATTAGCCTGCTGCACGCCGTGGAAAAGAAGTCGGTCGCGAAAATGATTGCGGCTCAAGTTGTACCACTGACGGAACAATACAAGTCGCTTCAAAAAGAACTCGAAACTGCTATGCAGTCGGCAAAGAAAAGCTTGTTTGCGCGCATAGCATCGTATCGATTAATAAACAAAATCAAGGCGCAGCTCAACGAGGTAAACCAAAAAATCGTGCGCTGGGTAAACGCCACCACCCGGTATTTTGAACCGCTGTTGGCTGGAATGATGAATACCCTATTGTCTCCCACCCAGCAAATCGCTCCGGCATCGGTGCAGGGATGGCGGCAATGAATGCAATCCATCACGCAGTTAGCCTACCAAGAGGTAGTACGGCCACCAAAACCAAAGATGTGATGGTTTATCTCCGACAGTTCGACGTGGCGTTTCAAATTCCGAAACGTAACAGCGAAGGCTTCTTGGCGAACCCCATGAATGAAAACGCCTTTCATCTACCAGCGATGATTAACTATCGAATCAGAACGCATAACGGCCTGCTGATCGTCATCACCGGCTCTATTCAAGACGATCCTGCGGAGGATTTGCTGCGGCGGGTTATAATCCCGGTGGTCCAGTGCTTCGATCAACGATTTGGCTACAAAATAATCGATCAACGCCCCACTACACGTTCGGATGTTTGGGGAATACAAGGTGCCCTATGAAAGAAAAATTGAGTCAACTGATCGGGTCGGTACAAGAATCAGCCACAACCCTCGCGGCTCGCGTCGATCACGCCTGCGGCGAGGCAACTGATACCGTGCTAAACACCGTGGATGAAGGTGTATCCCTGGTCAAGAAAACCTATGCCCAGGTGACGGGAGTTGCCACGACGCTGGCGACTTTCGGAATCGCGGTTGCGGTGATCGCAGCTCCCATTCCAGCAGTCATTGCGCTGGCGTTAATGTGGTTGATGGAAGACGCTATAAGCGAGGCAACAGATCACATTGATCAAGAAAATAAATCTCGGCACGATAAGCGCGCACGAGACCGAATTTTAAAAACACTTAAACGCTACGGTGCAATTCCTGTGACATCAACCGTGGAAAATGAATTCATCAGTATTACGATTGATGCAGACAAAAGTGAAATAGATGGATTCATAAAAGCGGGGAAATACAAAGGCGAAAAATTAAGTCAAATTCCGTTAAATGAATTAACTAAATTCATTGATACAGCACCTGACCAGGAAACAAAAGATTTGCTCGAAGCCTACGAAGCCATTCAAATTAAAAAGAGAGTCGCTGATGTCAAATAATGAAAATAGTATGGCTGGCTTTGAAGAGCTGATAAAGCCGCTACAGGGGCGTCAAGATTGGATCACGATGAGTGCAGCCGATAGAACCTACGCTGCGTGTGAAATTCTTCAGAACGCAGGCTTTCAGCTTCCAAGCTGGACGGTTATTCGTTCGCTCATTGGCAAAGGCAGTGGCAACGACATTAACAATGCGAAAAAGCGGTTTTTAAAAGATCACGCTGATCGCAGAAAAAAAATGAATGGCATTCCTGAAGATTTGCCAAAGCAACTCATCCCAGTATTTAAAACATTGTGGATGGAGTCAGTGACCTGCGCTTTGGATTCCATAAAAACCGAAGAGGCTCTACTAAGAGCACAGATAGAAAGCCTTGAGGATGAACTTGCAAAATCGGATGAAACGATTGCCAATCTCCAATTGGCGCGCGCTGAAATAGAAAGCAAACTGGAGCTTTCTGAAAAAGACGTTGCTAATTATCACACCCAGCTTGAAGCGGAGCGTGCGACTCGGAAATCGATTGAGCAAACATATCAACAGGCCGTAGCTGACGCTAAAGCCCAGCATGATTTGTTAATGGATTCCTTGCGTTCAGCCCGCGAAGAGCTCGACAAAGCTGCTCAGCGTATGGAAGCACAAGAGGAACGCGCTCTTCGCATGATCGATGAGATCAAAACCGAATCCGGTAAGCGAATTCAATCTGTTGAATCCAAGGCGTCCGCAGATCGTGCGGAGCATCAGGTTCAGTTGCGACGCCTCGATGGGCAGTTAAAAGAAGCAAAAGCAGAACTAGCTACAGCGACTGAAGAAAACTCAACGCTTAAAATCAGTAACGCTACCCTATCTCGTGAAGTAGTCTTTCTCAATGAACAACTGACCAAGGCACAAGAACTTAACGAATCCCTATCGTCTCGTAGACCGAGACGTTTTGGTAATTCCATTATGAAAAATATGAAAGAAAACAAAAACGATGAGTGATTGCTTTTCTTTAAAGGTTCCCTGCGGGAATTGCCCATTTAGAAATGATGGCGATGCAATCGCTCTTCGTCCTGGTAGGCGCGAAGAAATAATCAAATCGTTGCTGCTATCCCAGCACGCATCATTCCCCTGCCATAAAACAGTTTATGCCGGTAAAACCCAATATGATGACGATGGCAAAGTGATCATCCCTGCATCTGCGAAAGTGTGCGCTGGCGCGGTGTCTGTAGTAAAGAAATTCGGCTTTGACATGCCGATAATCCAGGTTGCAGAAAGACTTGGGGCAATAGGTGAGAACCACTATGAAGAAGCACACAAGCTCACACTGAACAAAGATCAATTAGACATTGACCCTGATTCTCTGTATTAGATTATAAATGCCATTAGACAACAATCCATTTCATTGGTGCAAGATACTACCCGCTGTTTACCGAAAAGCACTTACGATAACTGGTCTTGTGAAATAGGGTCTCGCATGTAGGCTAAGAAAAACCAAGGCAGCACCGGGGGATTGATTATGAATAATATTAAAGTCTACTTTGCACGCGCAATCCAACAAGGTTCGGCACGTTCTAGTGTTCAGGTGCTCTGATGAACCATTCTGCTCGTTAAAAACAAACCCGATGTTTAATGATCGCCCTTGTGAGGCAACGGATTCTATTCCATCTTTAATCAGATCCAGGTTGTTTGACCTTTGAAAGTATTCCGGGATGCGATTGGCTATCGCGTTAACGTGGTTAAGCAAATCGTAGGCGACGATTAAAACAGGATTTTTTTGGTTATCAATTTTACGTGACGCGCCCGCATGAATTGCCTCAATGATTTTCTTGAGTCCGTTGTAACGGTGCTCTGGAAGACCCACATAATCCATGGTTACTTGATTGGTGCAATACACAACCCCAGGGGTGTCGCCAGCCACAACAGCCCGTATGCTATCAAGCGCGTACTCGCTCTGTTCCCTTCCTGCTACTAAGGAATATTTGCCTTTGGGCAGGCTCGCTTTGCAAGCGAGCTCAAGAACTTCTGAATACTCTCTCCGTTCGCATCGATCAATAAATACGACAGAGACCCCCTTCCTAATCGCCTGGACTGCAAGTTTAAGCGAGTATAGGTCGCTCCCTGTTCCTGGTGCGCCGATACAAGCGATTATTTCGGGGATCTTAATACTCAAGGGAGTGAATGGTAATTCGCCATCAGATAAATCAACGAAGAAATTTTTAATACCGTTGAAGCGTCTTTTTCCTAAAACTAATTTCATAACGTTAATCCTACAATAACTAATAAAAATGTGATTGGATTACCCTATTCAGGCATATCCGGGATTCCGCTTCTAATCAGCACGTTTCTGCCACTAATTCTGCTACGCCGTATAACACCGGGAAAAATAAAAATGAGCAAATGAGAGAGGCAATAATAAAAGCCACCTTCAACGCCTTACGTTTTATTAAATACGCGGACACGGCCACAGCGACAGGAAAAATCACCAGTGCCATATTCTCAACCCAATATATTTGTACGTCGCACATGAACGAAACAAAATGGTAAGAGTTTAAATACATCAGGATAAATGAAGCCAATGTCAAAGGAAGGTAATTAAGTTTCTGTGATGTTATAAGTTGGTCAGTCATGCCAATATTTCCTAACGTGATCTTGCTGGCTGAAACCAGCCAATAAGACGCAAAAATAAAGAGTTACTTTGGTGGAATCTGAATGCGTTGGGATTCTTTAATAATTGATACACTGTTTTGTTCATGTCGCGTCGCGCAACTTCAGCCCGAGGAAATTGCGCGTCAGAAATTATTTCACTTGCATACAGCGCCACCGCTGCGGATCTACGCTGCCCAGCATGACAATGAACAATAAGCTCTGACGTATTAGGCCCTAACCTACTAATAAACCCTCTAATCGGCTCCATAGACTCAGGAGAAGGGAAACCTTTATTAACAGGGTTGAATTGCTGTTTTCTTGCTGCCATGCGATCAATGGTGCCTTGATCATACTCTGCATCGCAAAAGGTCACATGCAGAACTGCGCCCCACTCGCCAGAGATAGGGCAAGCCCTTCCTGGTTCCGTGATCGATATAATCGCTTTGTCCAACGCTGGATTTTGGTTTAACGCATCCGCTTCTGATAGATATTTAATCTGCATCCAATTTATCTCTTTGGCTGAAGTCACCAGATATTTTCGTCTTCCCGCCGCGACGGACAACCTGAATTGCTCGTTTCATTTTTTCAGTGGTTTTGAGTCCGCTCGCGGCTAGCTTGGTGTCGTAAGCCCTCAAGAAGTTAGCCATAATGTAAAACTGGATTTTGCGAGAGGTGTCGTGAAAGCTTTTATAGAATGCGCCATCGTGGTCTTCTGTTTTATTAACTTTATGCGCGTACTCATGAAGGAGTAGATGCGTTAATTGCATGACCATTTCCAAGCCAGTACCAATAGATTTTAACCAGTTTCTATCGATGGCTATAAATGAATGCCCGTCAGTCCAGCCGTTGGCAGTAGATGAAATGCCTAGTACGCACTTACGTTGCCCTTTTAATTTCACACTATTTATCGCTGATAAAATTACTTTCTCATGCCCAGTAAGCTGTTCGTCGGTCAGTAATATCTTTTCAGTGTCAATTGTTTCTATTATCGAGTTGAAATTAAAGTGATTTTCCCCGATCTTGTCTCCAAGAGACTTGCTTTCTTTGGTTACACTTTCAAATAATGGCATTTCTGACTTGCGAGTCAGTTCATTCTCGACGAATGGTAAGCAGTGAATATTGATAACGAAGAATTTACCAATTTGATCAACAAGGTCGGCTTGAGATGGCTCAGCGCCATAAGGTATCGTAAACTGCCTGTTGCTGAGATCGTCCAGACTTATAAAGTTTCTTTCGTGAAGGTCAGAAATTAATTTCGCGCCTTTAATATCCTCCAGCGAATAATCGTTATCCAGGAATCTTAAAAAAATAGTTCGCGCTTCTTCAGGGCGATATTTTTTAGACTGGCTAATTGAATGTTTTCGCTGACGCAACCTTTCCCGAATCGCGTTAAGAATTGGACAATCTGGTTGAACCTTACTCCGGGTTAGGTTTAGTTTTAGATGCTTTTTAGTAACGACTATTCCGTTATCTCGCATGCCTTCAAATGAGTCAATAAACACCCCTAAATTGTAAATGGATACTGACTGTCTTCCCGAATAGGAAAGCCTATCATTCCGTAAAAAGTAAAATTCATCTGTTTCTATTGTCCAATCAATATCCTCTGGGCGAGTGCTAATAAGTTGCCCGTTTAGAAATACGTTCATTGAAAATATATATCGTACTGAATTTGACAATGACGATATTAGATCCTCTAGCTCCGTTTCATTGCGCCATGTTTTTTTATCAAGATCAATCTTCTTGTACCAGGCACCGGTGATTGTGCAACCCTTCTGCGAAGGCAGGCCATGACGCAAGACGTAATCCAGCCCTTTGTTTTTCGCGTCCACTGACATTTGAAATTCTGCTGACCGCCACTCTGTGGAAGCCAAGCCCATGATTTGACCTCGGCCCATCCGAAAGCGACCAAATTTATGGTCACTTTCTGAGTCTCTAGGGGCACCAAACACCTCAAACCACTCTGTAATCTCTGCTTTATTTGAAAAGCCATTGCCATCATCCCTACACTCAAACCCATCGCTGGATATGGTTAGCCATACATTGCTAGCTTTTGCATCATAGGCATTTTGGATTAATTCTTGTAAAGCAGAGGTGGTACTGTGGTGCTGTTTAAAAATCAGTTCCCAAATCAGGTTTGAGTGAACCGAAAACGATCTCTCTTCAAGCTCGGGTGTTTCTGAAACGGCGACACACTTCGTCATTGAACTCTCCATAATATTTAGAAACCTGAAAATTCAGGTAGCGATTCAAATTGGTCTTTTGTTAGCTGCACCGGTTCGATTGTGTAATGCTCCGCACCGTCTTCTACCAACGCTTGCGCCTCATTGAGCTCCAAGATGCAACTGGAGCCGTCGTGCGACACTCGCGCGTAGTCAATTAATTTGAAATCTTCGCAATGAGGATGGTGAATCGCCGGAGGAAATTTCCCTCCCTGGCTTGTCATTTCAGGCGTTCGAGCCCAGGGTAAGCAATTGCACATGATGGTACCTCCGAATAGTTAAAATTAGCGATTAGCGCTGCGAAGGCAGAATATATTCGCCGAGGCTTGGGTCAAAAACCGCGCCTAGTCGTTCGGGTGTTTCCTGCGGCAGAATCACATTGCGGCCAGTATCGGAATCAATGCCATGCGATACAATAATTTGATCCCTACCGGTTTTTTGATTCTTTTCTGTGTTTGCAATAACAATAATCATGCATACCTCTACGCGCTTTTTGCGGCAGGAACTCGTTCTCGCATAATCCATTGCCTACACAAACGATTTACTTCTGTTTCAACGGCGGAGAATGAAAAATTATCAAAATTGGAATCGCGGGTGATGTCTGCCACAGGTATTGATGGGTGCTTTTCTGCAAAGTGATTTATCCATTTTTGTATCGTGACATTGGTCGGCAATGGGAGCTCAACTTTGTAATCAAATCGGCGCGTGACCGCCCTGTCTAACAGCTCTGGGTGATTTGTGGCACCAATCAAAATAACCCACGGTGGTAGTCGATCTATTTCTAGTAGAAGTGAGGAAACAACACGCTTTATTTCACCAACGTCATTGGTCTTTGAAGATTCTGATCGTTCGGATAAAACTGTTTCCAGCTCATCAAAAAAAAGAACACATGGCGCAGTAACCGCTTCCCGAAATATTTTTGCTAACTTTGAACTTGTTTCGCCCATAAGAGAGGAAATAACTGAGGAAAGGTCAACCACATAAAGGGGCATTGCAAGAGATTCTGCAATTGCTCCAGCTAGTGATGTTTTACCGTTACCTGGTGGTCCCGATAAAAGAAGTTTATGAGGTGAAACTAAGCCAGCCTCACGAATTAAATCGCCTGCCCTAAATTCTTGTAGAAATGTTCCGATTGTTCCTGCCACTTCGTCGGATAGTGTCAGGTCATCAATCGTGACATGGCAACCTGGGGCAATTACCAAACCCTTTAATCCTGAATGCGCACCCTCTACGATACGGGACGGTAAACTTGCGAGCTTACGTTCGATTCTCGCTCGGAGTGACGAATTGGCAGGCTCATTTTTCGCAATGCAGTTGCACTGCTCTATCGCGCCATCCCAATTTCTCTGCAAAATAAATCCCATCAGCAGCATAATATCATCGGCTCTCGCCATGTTAATTCTCCTAAAGTAGCTTTAATGAACACAGGTAACGGCTACACATCACGAATGGTTTAATTGGGTAGTTTCGCCTTCATCATCCGCGAGTAAATCTTCCAACCAGATTTCGTCAAGAGTGCGTGGGTCTACAGTCCCTTTCATTGCCGCAATGGATCGCTCAATGACGGATGACCACGGCTGATTAACTCTCATGCGATGCATCGCATCTTTTAAATCGCGGTTATCCCCACGAAAATTGTTGTTGCTGACTGCTTCAGCGCGATCCTGGATTGCCTTCAGTGCGCGATAGGCTTCTTCAGGGAGTTTGCGTTTCATGTGACTGGCCTACATGTGTTCTTGTTTTTAAAGAGCCGATGTCGAGCCACAGCTCGGGACGATCAACTGGGGTTTTTGAAGGCAAATAAGGATTGTGCAAATCAAAAACGAGTCGGCTATCGAGGTGCGCGTTTTCCAGCACCGCTTTTACCATCGGATCTGAAAAGAAAACCTCATCGAAAGATCCGTCCGCTATCGCGATATTGAGGCCGCGCTCAAGATCAGCCGCCAATTCCACATTTTTCTTGTTCGTAAACAAATAGAAGGGATTTTTATACGAAAGCATCAAGCGCTTCTCTGTTGTTAGTGCCAGCTTCGGCCTGCTGCTAATTTCTGCCCATGGCTCCTGTACGCCACGAGGGAAAGCATCAAACCTTCCGCCATCCAGCATGTAAAACAAGCTTTCGTATTTAGTTGTCCTAACAACGTTAAGGCCATTGGCTTCGAGGATGTCCGAGTCCGACCACGTTCGGCCTTGGCCAAGTGCGATTTTCCTTAAATCATCAAGGGTATTGATTCCGTCAAATTTCGCCTGGTTTCCTTCATGAATCAGGAAAATCCTGTAGCCCAAAAGCCCCTTATAAAGGCATATGCGAATCGGCAGTAATTTGTCTTCCCAGTCTTGTTTGGTTGCTGCCCATGCCAAATCGGTCCCCTCTTCTTCCAAAATCTGAAATTCGCGTGACTGGGTAAGGCTTTCACTGAACGTCTGGATTTCATACCGGCGTTCGACCTTGCTGAGCGCCAGCCTAACCATCTTCATGGCGTAGTTCCCGTTGGCGTCTTTTGCTTCATTGACTCGGATTGTTTTGAAGTCGGAGGTAGCTGAGACCACCGGCGCGATCAGCGCGCAGGACAGCAAAAGAACCGCCATGGGAATGGTGGCAACGCGGGTAGTTATAGGCATTTTGTCCCCTGGAATGGAAGTGTAATGACTAATAGGCTAGTTTAGGTTTACCATATAAAACAACAAAAATATAACACATAAAAAAAACACTGTGTTATATTTATGTCGTTAGGGCTTTTTAACAAAAGCTACATTTTACCTATTAAAATACACCCAAAGATAGGCCATAACCATGATCAAAATCGCTATTTCCTACCTGGTGCTCCTGATCGTTGCATCATCGGCATCGGCTGATGCTTTTGTCAGTGAGTATCAACCTCCGGTGCCCACGGGTCAGCCAGCGGCTGATAAATCGGCTATACCGCCACGAAGCATCGCAGAAGCGGAGCTGGTACAGGTTCTGACATGTAATAAAACCACCACGCCTGAAAGGCTGCTGAAGGTTCTCGCTGGACTGGATGGTCTGTTAGTAGCCGGTACATCCATCAGCAATGCCGAGTACACCATACCCAACCCTGTCGAAGTATTCGGTACACCAGTCACTCAAATATCTATCCGACCCAACAGCAACGTTGAAGGTGATTTCACTGAGTACAGCGCCCGCCTTGGTACAGAGTCCATCTTCACCGTTGCGAAATATGCAGACATCACCCCGGATTCGTCCCTAGGGTTCAAGAAGCCCGTTGGGAGTCATGATTTAAGTCTGCGAGCAGAATCGGGATTTACCTATGTTGTCTGTGGGCAGCATGTACGCAGCGCGTACAAAACAGTGAAGCGTTGGGGTCGCCAATCAACACGAGCAGTGAAAGAAACCGTTGATGATCTAACGCAATAGCGCATCGGAGCGAACATGAAAGCGTTCTCCCATTTGATGTCGCAATTGCTTACAACGTTTCGCGATGCACATCACCAGGGTTTAGTCGTCACTGCCGAAGAGGCGCAGGCGCTCATCGATATTTTTGCAGCAGTTTGGGTGGTAACGGATTTCAGTCAGTTATCACGGAGAGAAGAAAGCGCGAAGCGTGATCACAACGACATCATGCTTTCATTGCGGTTGCCAGGTTATGAAACTGACGATCCACTTGTGTGCGTTAAAAAGTTTAGAGAAAGCATTGTGGGAATTTCACCTGCGATGAAACAACGCAATAACAGTGTTGCAAGTTATTCGTTCGCAGTGATCCGGGTAATTGAATTGCTATATCAGCGTTACGACGTTGGTGGTGCAGACATGATTATCCAGCGTTATCTACCAGACCTCACCGCCATGTTGCTTAGAGATCGTTATCTTGGCAGTGAGCGAAGCGCACTTTGTTCAAGCACGTAATTTGAGGAACTTCCAATGGCAGAAATCGTGAGCACCAACAACGAAGAGCGGGAAATCAGCGAGAAAACCGCATGGCCAGCAGCACCGATTGAAACTTACCAATCAATCGAAAGTGGCGAATGGGGTTACTTGATTTATTACAAAGGCGAAACGATCCCCGAGTTTTCAAATAAAGAAAAACCGTCGGATCAAGAGATCCTTGATCGTTGGGGAAGCGAAATCCAAAAGAACTACGAAAAAGCACAGAAGAAACAGTGAATACCAAATTAAACCCGATTTTAAAGCACGACATCATCAACATCTAACCAGGAACGATTATATGAAATTGCTTCACGCCTTTGGCTTATTGGCCGCTTCTTTTGTCACCCTTTCGTCTGTAGCTGATGCAGGTGGTGATGACATGCTTAATAAACCCTTTGCTTACATTGTAAGCCCGAAGGATGGCGACACTGTTTCCAGCCCTATTACCGTTAAGTTTGGTTTGGAACATATGGCCGTGTCACCTGCGGGTGTCGCTCATGAAAATGGGGGGCACCACCACTTAATTGTTGATCGTGATTTGCCGGATCTAACCATGCCTATACCCATGGATGCTAACCACATCCACTTCGGTAAAGGCCAAACAGAAACGGTGATCGAGTTGCCACCAGGTGAGCACACTCTCCAACTGTTGATCGGCGATCATATTCACCGGCCACATGCTGAACCGGTGTACTCGAAGCAAATTACCATCACTGTTAAATAATGGAAGCGGCGGGCTTTGCCCGCCATTGGGGATAACCATGATTCAGCAACTTGTGGTTGGCAATTTAACGCGGCAATTGCATAGCTATGCAAATGAGCTGCG